>JBKCGI010000045.1:0-12963 GCA_046303515.1 Flavobacteriia bacterium
AATTATTTTTGTATTAATGAATTTTAAATACATTAAAAATATCTCAGAAGGAGAGGGAACTATTTTACTTTATAGTCAAATAGGAGATTCTGTTGATGAAAACGGAAACTATATTCAAGGTATTTCAGGAACTGCTTTTGCACACGAAATGCAATACCTACAAGATAAATGTAGTAAAATTAAAGTTCGTATTAACTCTATTGGTGGTTCTGTATTAGATGGGTACTCAATAGTATCCGCAATACTTAACTCTAAAATACCTTGCGATACTTACATAGATGGATTAGCTGCAAGTATAGCAGGAGTTATCGCTATGGCAGGTAAAAAATGTTATATGGCTGATTATGGCACTTTAATGCTGCATAATCCTAGCGGAGGCAACGATCAAAACGTATTAGATTTAGTTAAGAATACATTAGTAACAATATTTGAACAAAGAACTAAAATGAATGCGGATGAAATATCTGCAATGATGGATAAAGAAACATGGTTAGGAGCTGTAGAGGCTTTAAACATGGGTTTAGTTGATGAGATAGTAATGAGTTCAAAGAAAATTAGAATTAGTAAATCTGAAAGCCTTAGTAATATGGCTTTAATTTATAATAAAATCATAAATAAAAAACCAAACATGGAAAAAGTAACAAATCTGTTAAAGTTATCTAATGAGGCGGATGAGGCTACTATTGTGGCAGCAATCGAGGAAAAAGATAATGTAAACGCTGAATTGTTAGCTGAGAATGAGGAACTAAAAAATAAAGTTGCTGAATTTGAGGCTAAGGAAAAAGAGGCTAAAGAATTAGCTGAAAAAGAATTAGAAAACAAAGCTATTGAATTAGTTGAAAACGCTATTAAAGAAAAGAAAATTGAAGAATCTGAAAAAGAGTCTACAATTAAAATGGCGGTAAACAACTTTGAGTTCGTTGCTAATATGATTTCTAAAATCAACAATGTAAAGGATGCTGTAAAAGTATTTGATGCTAAAAACGTTGTAGAAAACGATAAGCGCAAAGACTGGACTATCAGAGATTGGGAGAAAAAAGATGCTAAAGGTTTAGCTAAAATGAAAAATGAAACTCCTGAACTTTACACAGAATTGTATAACAAATTTTATAACAAAACAAAATAACATGAAAAAAGTATTATCATTATTCGCATTAGTAACAGTATTATCTGTTAATGCTCAAACTTCAAAAACGTTAAACTATCCATTTGGTGCAGCTCAATCATTTACGGCTGCTACTTCAGGAACTGTTGCAGTTACTGTAAACAATCAAATGGCTATTATGTCAGCTCCTACTTTAACTGCTGCTGCTACTATTTCAGTAACTGCTGGTTCAAACTTAAAAGCAGGTGCTATTCTTTTAGTTGCAGTTAAAACAACTTCAACTGAAGTAACAACTTTTGCAGGTGCTGTAGTATCTCCTACAGTTGCAGGTGTTGCAGGTAAAACATGGACACAAGGTTTTATTTACAACGGAACATACTTTTACCCAATGGGAACTAAACAACAAGTAGACTAATAAACAAATAAAAAAACAACAATTAAAAAAACAAAATCATGGCTTTAGAAAGAGAACAATGGTTAGCGGATATTCAAGAGAACTTATTCAAAGATAACGCTATTATTAACCGTGCAGTTAACCACGATGGATTCGTTAACTACAAAACAGTACACGTACCACAAGCAGGTGCAAATCCTACGATTACTAAAAACTTAGGTTCATTCCCTGCTGCAATTACACAACGTTCTGATAGTGAATTAACTTACTCTATGGATACTTACTATGTTGAGCCAATTCATATTGAGGCAGGTCAAGAAACAGCTTTTTTATCATACGAAAAACGTATGTCAGTTTTAAATCAAAACATCAACACTTTAGAAGAGGCTTTAACTAACAATGCTATTTACAAATGGGCTCCAAGTGGTGCAGCTCGTATTGTTAGAACTTCAGGGTCTGCGGTATCAGGTGCTTTAGCTCCATCTGCAACTGGTACACGTAAAGCAATTACTTTAGCTGATATTTTAGGTGCAAAAGCTATTTTAGATGCTGAAAACGTTCCACAATCAGGTCGTATTTTATTAATGAACTCTGATATTTATAACACTCAATTATTAGCTATTGCTGATGTTTACCAACAACAATCTTATGGTTCATCTGCTTTACCTAGTGGTGTTGTAGCACGTATTCATGGTTTTGACATCATGATTCGTTCAACAGTATGTGTTTATGATAATACAGCTACTCCAGTTATTAAAGCGGTTAACGATTCAGGTGTACCTAGCTCTCCTGCATCAACTGATAACTTAGCTTGTTTAGCTTATCACCCATCATTTGTTGCTAAAGCAATGGGAACAACTGAGGTAATGATTAACGAGGGTGTTGCTGAGTACTACGGTTCAATCGTTTCAGCTTTCCAATTATTTGGAGCTAGTAAATTAAGAACTGACCAAAAAGGTGTAGTAGCGATCGTACAAGCTGCTTAATATTAACTAATAATTAGGGCAGTTAATAAAATAGCTGCCCTTTTTTTAAATAAAAAGTTATGGAATTAAATAAAGCAAAAGAATTAGCAGCATTTCATTTAGATAAAGCTAATATAGTAGTAGTTACAAGTGATAACGCTGTATATTTATTAAATGATAAGGCTGAAATTTCTGTAATTGAGGACCATGCTAAACGTAATAAATTAGCTTGTTTTGTGGTAAAAGGTGCTGAGGTATCCGCTGAAGTTGCTGAAGTAGTAGCTGAAGAAAAACCAAAAAAGAAAAAATAACATTTAAAAAAATAATAAATGGCAAACGATGTAATATTTAATAAAGGTCAAGGTGGACTTGGTAGACCATTAGCAGGAACGGATTACGTTTCAGGCTTATTGTTCTATTCAGATGCAACTTTACCGAGTGGCTTTAGCTCTTCTGATAGAGTTAAAATCATTTATAGCGTAGAAGATGCTGAAAATTTAGGCATTTTAGATACGCATTTAGGAGAAACAAAAGCAACAGGAACAATTACAGTAACAGGTGCAGGAGCGCAAAATGATACTATTAAAGTTGATGTAGTAACTGATTTAGAAACAGTAACTTTAGGAACTGCAACAGTACCAGCAACACCAACTACTACAACTGTAGCGGCTGCAATCGTTTCAGCTATCAATGCAGGAACTTCAACACATGGATTTACTGCAAGTAATTTATCGGCAGTAGTAACTGTAACAGCTCCAAGTGGTTCAGGTGTAGGTGCTAATTCATGGACTTTCACAAACACAATTACAGGAACTGCAACAGTAACTAAAGTAGATTTTGCAAGTGGCGTAGCATCTGATATTGATATTTTACATTACCATATTAGTGAGTACTTCCGTATTCAACCTAAAGGTAAATTGTATGTTTCAATTCAAGCTACTGCGGACGTTGCTACATGGTCAAAAGTAACTACTTTACAAAACTATGCACAGGGAGATATTAAGCAATTAGGAGTTTACCAAAAATCAACTGCTTTTGCAACATCTCAAGTAACTACTTTACAGGCTGTATTAACAACTTTAGAGGGATTACATAAACCTATTAGCTCATTAATTTACCAACCTGATTTTAGTGCGGTTAGTGATTTAACTACATTATCAGATTTAAAAGCATTAAGCGGTAAAAATATTTCTGTAACTATTGGACAAGATGGTGCAAATGTAGGCTATCAATTATGGAGAGCAACTACAAAAAGTATTGGATGTGTTGGCACTACTTTAGGTGCTGTATCCTTAGCAAAAGTAAACGAAAGTATCAGATGGATTGCTAAATTCAATATGGCATCTGATGAATATGATACTTTAGCATTTGCTAATGGAGATTTCTATACTGATTTATCTGATGGTACTATTTCAGGTATTGATACAGTAGGTTATATTTACTTGAAAAAAGAAATAGGTATTGTTGGTTCTTATCACAATAGACCACACACAGCTATTGCTTTAACAAGTGATTACACTTTCATTTACAATAATAGAACTATTGATAAGGCTATTCGTGGTATGAGAACTTTCTTGTTACCTCAATTATCTAGTCCTGTAAAAGTAAATGCTAATGGAACTTTAACAGAGGACATTATTGCATACTTTGAAACTCTTTGCGCTCGTGCATTAGAAGTAATGGAACGAGATAATGAGTTAAGTGCTTTTGATGTTGTTATAGATCCTACACAAAACGTTTTATCAACAAATACATTAACCATTGCAGTTAAGTTAGTACCTATTGGAGTAGCTGATACTATTGAGGTTAACGTAGGTTTTGCATTATCAATTTAAAATAAAATAATAAGACATGGCATACCCTTTAACACCGTTAATTAACGGCAAATCTTACGAGTGGGCAGATATAATTGTGAACATCTTAGGTGTTCCAGTTGTAGGCATCACTGCTATTGATTATGAAGAAAGACAAGGAATGGAAAACATTTACGGAATTGGTCGCTTTCCTGTATCTCGTGGATACGGTAAAATTGAACCAACTGCTAAAATGACTATATTGATGGAAGAATTAGAGAATATTCAAAGTGTAGCACCTAATGGTCGTTTACAAGATATTCCTGAGTTTGATGTTTCTGTAGTGTATTTAGATGCTGCAAATGTTACACGAGTTCATAAATTACGTAATGTTAGATTTATGAATAATAATAGACGTTCTGCAAGTGGAGATACTTCTATTCCTGTAGAAATAGATTTAGTACTTTCTCATATTGAATGGTAACAAATTCAAACTAAATTTGTATATTTGCATAACTTAATTAACCGTTATGAAAAATAAACAAGATTTAGAAAATGAATTAGCAACATTAAAACAAAAATATAATGTTGTGAGAATCCTAGAGGTTTACTTAGATACAGACGATGAAACGAAAGTTGCCACTCTGTATTTAAGAAAACCAGATAAAACTACTAGAAACATGGTAAATGATTTAGTAGGTAAAAACAAAACAGACAAAGCTATTGAGGCTTGTTTAAAACAATTATACATCGGTGGAGATGCTTTAGAATTAGTATTAAATAATGATGATGCTATAGCAAGTGCCGAAAGTGGAGTTGTTGAATTATTAGCAGTTCAAAGAGCTAATTTAAAAAAAAATTAGAGGCTTATAAACTAAAGATAGAAGCGGATGAGATAGCAAAAAATGATGCACTTATCCGCTTTTATTATAAAGTAGAGCCTGAAAAATTATCTGATTCCAAATGGGCAAAATTAGTTTGTGAGTTAGAGTATTGTTTAGAATATAACGGAACGAGAGTAAAAGCAAATGAGCAGCAATAAACTAGAATATGTATTAAGCCTAAAAGACCAGTTTAGTAAAGGTTTAAGAGGTGCAGCGGATGAAACTGCCAAGCTAGATAGCAAAATGAATGCTATGAAAAGCGGAATAGGCAAGATAGGAGGTGTAATTGCTGGTGCTTTTGCTGTAGATAAAATAATAGAATTTGGTAAGGCTGTTTTTGATTCATTAGATAATTACCAAAAATTTCACGCATCACTTAAAACTATGTTGCAGGGTAATGAATACGCTGCAAAAGGTTTAGAGGCTCAATTAGTTAGTTTAGCTAAAACAACTCCATTTGAGTTAAAAGAGGTACAAGATGCAACAAAACAATTATTAGCTTATGGATTTAAAGCAGGCGAAGTAGTTGATACTATGCGTACATTGGGAGATGTATCCGCTGGTATTGGTGCGCCTGTAGGAGATATTGCTTATTTATACGGCACATTAAAAACGAGTGGACGTGTAACATTAACAGATTTAAGACAGTTTGCAGGACGTGGCATTCCTATTTATGAAACATTAGCTAAACGTTTAAAAGTAACTACTGCGGCTATTAGCGCAATGGCTACAGAGGGTAAAATTGGTTTTAAAGATATTGAGGGTGCTTTTAAAGATATGACAAAAGCGGGAGGTCAATTCTTTAACTTAATGGAAGACCAGTCGAAAACTGTAGGTGGAATGAGGTCGAATTTAGAGGATACATGGGAACAAATTAAAGTTAACATAGGTAAATCTCAAACTGGAATTATTTCAGGTACTTTAAACTTTATGAGTAAAATGGCTACGATACTTAATAATAAGTTATCTGCTAGTAATTTTATGTCGGAGGCTTTCCAAAAAGGTGGTGTAGCTCAATTTGGTACAATGGATAGATTATATTCAAATTTACCAATGTTTGGAAATGCTTTATCAGGTGGATATAACAAGGCTCATGAAGAGGCTATGTATGTTGAGTCTTTAATTGAGGGAACTAAAGATATGAAAACCGCTGCTTATAACTTACAGTTATTAAGTGCAGGGTTAAGAGCTATTGATAGGGATTTTAGAAGTGGGAAAATGTCTACGCAAGAAATGCAAAATTTAGTAGCTATACGTAAAGAGGGGATAAAAATGATCGAAGGACAAATGAAAAACATGATGTCCACAAAACAAACTAATGAAAAAGGTTTAGGTGCTGAAGATACAATAACAGAAAAAGCAGGAAAACAAACTAAATCATTAGGCACAGGTGTTGAAGTATCCGCAAATAGACCGCAAGCATTAACTATTAATATTGATAAATTAATTGAGGATTTTACAGTAAGTACAAATAATATGACTGAGGGAGTTGCAAAGGTTAGAGAGATGGTAACAAAAGTATTATTAGAGGCTGTAAATGATGCTAATTTAGCTATAAGATAATGAATAAACAATTTATACTACCAAAACCAACAACTATAGAGGGTCAGGCTAAACTAATAGCTAAAGGCTATGGTTTAGGATTAATTAAACCTTTGTTTTATAACGTAGATGTTGATAAGGCTACTAAAGAACAAGCTAACCTAGCTAAAAAAGAATCATTAAAAAAATCTTACTTTGGTTTACCTGTATTTGGTAACTTTCAAATATTACCTGTTAGTTATATTGATGATTTAGGTAATACAATTAACATAGTTGATACATTAGATATTGAGATAGCTTTATTTGAGATTAACCAATCTAAAAACATTGTAAAAACTGAAATTGCAGGAGCTAATACAGGAACTGTAAAAGAGTACATAGGTTTGTCGGATTATCAAATAAACATTAAAGGTTGTATAGTTGATAATTTGGCAGATGGTAGTTTTGAACAACAAATAAAATTATTAGTTGATTATTGTGAGGCTCCAATACAATTAAATGTAACTGGGGATTTTTTAGATTATTTTAATGTTAAAACATTAGTAATTGAAAACTATAAGTTATCACAACGTGAGGGTGTTTTGAATTTAGTTGATTACGAGTTAAGCTGTGTTAGTGATAGCCCTTTCCAATTAACTTATACAACAAATACAAAGAAAGTAGCTAAAGCATATTCAGGTGTACCTAAATTCTTAGGATAATGTTAAAAGTAGAAGTAAAAGTATCTATATTTAAAAATGATGGCACTAGCGTAGTGTTTGATTCTGTAAATAGAATTGAAACAGATGAAAGCTATGAACATTTAACAGATACGGCAAAAGTTACTATTCCAAAAAAAATAACTCAAAATGGTTTAGATTTATTTACAGGTTCTAATCCTGTATTTAAACGTGGAGATAGGATTAAAATTGAGGCAGGTTATGATAATTATTTGCGTACTATTTTCGAGGGTTATATATCAAAAGTAAATGCACGTTTACCAGTTATGTTAGAGTGTGAGGATATGATGTATTTATTAAAACAATATACAGTAAGTTATCCAAGTAAAAAGTGGGAGATTGAACGAGATGCAAAAGGTAGATTTACTAAACGTCCTAAAATAACTAGCGAAAAAATTACACTTAAACAATTACTAGACCATATAATTGATGATGATATTGATTATGATTTAATTGATGGAGATATGGGTTTAGGACAATTTAGAGTTAATAATGCTACTCCTGCAATGGTATTAGATAAATTAAAAAGTGAATACGGTTTATATTCTTATTTTGAAGATGGTATATTGCACGTTGGATTTGCTAATAATGCTAGTAGTACTTACGAGGCTGAATATAGAATGGAACAGGTTGTTATTAACTCAAATGATTTAGAATATCAATTAGAAGATACTTTAAAATATAAAGTTAGAGCTGTAAGTATGGATGATAATAATGTGAAAACAGAAATAACTTATGGTGATGAAGATGGGCAACAAACTGATTTACATTTTTACAAACTTAGCGAGGCGGATTTAAAAAAAGCAGCTGAAAAGTGGTTAGAAGAACATAAATATACAGGCTTTGTAGGAGAATTAGAAACATTTGGAGAGCCTTATTTAAGGCATGGAGATAGAGCTAAAATAACTAGCGTAAAGTTACCTGAAAGGAATGGAACTTATTTAATTAAAGGAGTTAAACGTAGTTTAGGAATGGACGGTTATAGGCAAATATTTAAACTAGGCATTAAAATATTATGAGTAAAAACGAGATAGTTGATGCTATACGTAAAATAGCAAATCCAAATATTACGCCTTATTCAATTGTTTGTACTATTGATAGTGTGGACTTAACAGATAACACTTGTTATTGTGTACCTATTAATGGAGATGCTGACATTCAAAAGGTACGTTTAATGGCAGAAAATAGCAAAGGCTTTTTAATCATACCAAAAGTTAATAGTACTGTTTTAGTATCATTTATAAGTGATTCAATGGCTTACGTATCAATGTTTAGTGAAGTTGATGAGATACAATTAAATGGAGATAATTATGATGGTTTAGTTAAAATAAATGATTTAGTTGATAAATTAAATGCTTTAGAAAATAAAGTTAATACTATTATAAATACTTTTAATACTCATACACACGTAGCGAGTTCATTTGGTAGTCCTACAACAGCACCACCTAGTTTAATAGTAGGTACTTTAACTCCAACAATAAAAACAGATTTAGAAAACATAACAATAAAACAAGGCAATGGCGAATAAAAATAAAAGATTTCCTTTCGGGGATTGGGATAACATTTTATATGTAAGATTCGATTATGACTTTTACGATAAAAACGAAAGTAATGTTAATCACACTTTAAAAACAATTACATTAAAAGATAATGTAACTTATTTCATAACAGATGTAGTTGATTTAAATGGATACCGTTTAATATGCGGCGAAAACACAACAATTATAGGTGGTTCATCGGAAAATTGCCGATTAAAGTCGACTGGTTTAACAGATGCTCTAATAACTTCTAATTACTCACTACCTTTAAGAAATATTACAATACAAGCTGCATTAGCTTTAGATTTACAAGGAGATGGAGTGACAACGGCATTGGATTGGTTTGGTGTAAACTTTACAGATTGTGCTGTAGTTGGAACTATTAAAAACTACTCTAACTTTATTATGCAGGATTCTGCATTTTTAAATAGTGGAGGATTAACGTTTGATGGTACTATTGGTACTATTGGAACAACACAATGTTTATTTGATTGTAATAGTTCAAATACTGTATTTATTTTACCTGCTACATTAACAGTAACTAGACGTTTTAGAATTACTTACAGTTCATTTGTTGTGTTAAGTGGCGAAACTGGAATAAATGTAAATGCTAGTGCTACTATACCTACTGAATCTTACATTTTAGATACTGTAAACTTTGCAGGTGGCGGTACTTATTTAAGTGGATTAAACCATACTTCAAATGATAGTTTATTTATTAACTGTGTAAATATAACAAACACAGCAGTTAACGGTCAATTGTATATGCAAGGTAATGCAACTACTACAACTGTAAGTGCTACAAATACATTTTATAAAGTAGCAGGAACTACTACAGCAAGTGCTGACAATAGTAAATTCAGCCATTCAAATAATCGCTTAACTTGTGATGCTACAATAAGCAGAAAATATTTAATACAATGTATTTTATCATTTAGTTCTGGCAATGGTAACGTTTGCGAGTTTGGTTTTTTTGATAGTCAATTAAATGCTATTAGAACACCTAGCAGAACCAAGGCAACTGCTAATACTAGTGGACGTGCTGAAAACGTAACATTTGCCTGTGTTGTAAATATGAGAGCTAATGATTATTTGGAAATACATTGTGCTAACACAAGTGCTAGTACTAATATTTTAGTTGATAATATGAATTTTGTAGTAACTGAAATTAAATAATTATGATTAAAGACATAATATTAGATGATGATGGAGATTTAATTATCTCAAATGGAGATTTCTCTGTAAAAGATAGCGACCAGCAACACGTTATTTTAATTATAAATACTTTCGTTGGTAATTGGAAACAATACCCATTATTAGGAGTCGGAATACTTAACTACTTAGCATCTAGTGGTAAAACGCAGGAATTAAAACGTAATATGGGATTACAGTTAGAATCCGATGGGTACAAAGTAAATGAAATTATTTTAACTCAAAGTGGAGAGTATTACAGTTACTCAATAGATGCCAATAGAATATGAGTGTAACAAAAGTAAAAACAAGCGAAAGTATTTTTGATATTGCTTTATTAAGTGGCAGTATTGAAAATGTGTATACTATTATACAAGATAGTGGATTAGATGTTGGAGTTAGTTATGATTTTACAGGATTAGAATTAACTTATCCCGATAATCAAATAACTAATAAAGAGGCGCAAAAGTTACAAGCTACTGTAAAAAAAGTAATTACAATACGTACAGAGCAAAGCATTTTTGACTTAAGTTTGCAATATTACGGAAGTGTTGAAAGTGTTTACGATTTAATACAAAATAACTCATTTATTGATAGCATAATTGATGATGATTTTAGGAATAATGAGTTAAATTACACAGAATCACAACTACCAGTTCCGCAATATTTAAGAACAAATAATTTAGTTTTAGCAACAAATACACCAAGGCGTTTTTATTTGCTTACCGAATTAGGAGAGTTTTTATTAACAGAGAATAACGAAAACATTGCTTTAAATGGCTAACAAGAAAATAACACAACTACCAAGTGCAGGTACTTTAGATGGTACTGAAATAGTGCCTTTAGTAAAAAACGGTGTAACATCTCAAACTACAGCTCAAGATATTGCAGATTTAGGAGGTGGCGGTGGTGGTACTGTAGACGTTAACACAATAGGTGCAGCCATTAACGGTGCTACTTCAGCAACTCCTAACGACACAGATTTAGTAATGAGTGTTGAATCCTCAGTTGCTAAAAAAAATACGTGGACGCAAATTAAAGCATTTTTAAAGACTTATTTAGATACTCTTTACACTACTACTTCAGCAGTAGCTACACAAATAACTACGGCTTTAAGCGATTATGCAACTCAGGCTTATGTAGATACTGCCATAAGTAATATAACGGTAAGACGTATTCACAACTACCAAAATACAGATAGTACAACTACGGGCTCTACAAGCGAAACTGTATTAGCCAATTTAAAAGTAACTGGCGGCACAATGGGAGCTAATGGTATTTTAGCACTTGAGGCTTTTTTATGTAAAAGTGGTACCGCTGGTCTTATATCATGGAAGTTTTATGTATCAACTGTAAGTACTAATACAGTTGGGAATACAGGTGTTCCAACCTCATCAACTCAAATAGGCTCAGCCTCTCATTCTGCATCTTCTTTAAGTGGGGGTAGATATGCTAGAAAGATGGCAAATAAAAATAGTGCATCTACGCAATTTGTTTTACCTACTGCAGTAACTGCTTTAACTGATTACTCTACAAGCTCTATAGCAAGAAATGCTATAAATATAAATACAGCAAATGATTTTTACGTAGTGGTAACAGCAACTTTAGCTAATAGTGGTGATACAGCCATTTTAAGTGATATACAATTAAATATTGATAAACCATGATAAATATAAAAATTTCAAGAGATGAAAACGGCGTTATATCTTACGAAAGAGAATTAACACAAGAAGAAAGAGAAACATTAATAGCAACTTGTTTTAATGTTGATTTTGTAAATTATTACTTTATAGGCGATGAATTACCATATTAATATATGAAAGACTTTAACAAAATAGTATTTACGCCTCAAACGCTTGTTTTAATTGTTAGTTTAGCAGTTAATAACGTAATAATTATTCAAACTTTAAAATCGGATATTCGTAATATTCTAACTGAAAAAAAGTATGAGATTGAGTTATTACAATATCAAATTGATGAACTAAAGAACAAAGGCGAAACAAAAAGAATTGCATTAAATGAACATCATGCAATACTACCGAATAAAACAGAATTAACAGAGGAATAATATGTTAAAAGATAATCAATATTTTAAAGAAAAACAATTTAAAAATCAAATTGTAATACATCATACCGCTGGTAGTGGTAATGCTGAAAACGTTATACATGGTTGGAATTTTAATGTAGAAAAAATTGGTACTGCCTTTGTAATTGATAGTAAAGGTAAAGTATTTAAAGCATTTGAGCCTGAATATTGGGCATATCATTTAGGTTTAAAAAGTGGTAATAATTTAAGTTTAAATAAAGGTAGTATAGGAATTGAAATATGTAACTGGGGGCAATTAATTAAAAAAGGCGAAAAATATTATAACTATATTAATAAAGAAGTTCCTGAAAACGAAGTAATACAACTACCTAATAAATTTAGAGGATTTGAATATTATCATAAATATAATGATGCTCAATTAACTTCTTTACGTTCTTTGTTATTAGAACTATGTGCTAAATTTGGAATAAATAAAGATTATCAATCCGATATGTGGGATATTTCAGCAAATGCTTTATTAGGTAAAAATGGAATTTACACACACGTATCTTATAGAAGTGATAAAAACGATTGTAGTCCACAATTTAATTTAATAGAATTACTTAAAAATTTAAAAAACGCATAATGAAAAAACTAAATAAAAAACAAAAGAGTTTAGCAGTAACTATTTTAGGTTTATTTTCTGCTTTAGCAACGGCTTTAGTAGTTGTAGATTTTGAAACTTTTGATTGGAATAATAAAAATGATTTAATGAAATTATTTGTAATTGCTATGCCAGTTATAGG
>JBKCGI010000046.1:0-20234 GCA_046303515.1 Flavobacteriia bacterium
TCATTTAGAATGTTTTACCTTGTTTTAGGTTTTTCGATGCTTTGTGGTGGCTTAGGTCATTTATTTTTTCAATACCTTGGCATGTATGGCAAATTTCCATCTTGGATTTTGGGCACTGTTGCTGGTTTTTACATTGGAAAAGGTGTACTTGTTTACTGGAAAGAACATAAATCATATTCCTTTTTTAAATTCTTTTTGATTTCAAAAGCGCTAATACTTTTAAGTTTAAGTTTAATATTTCAAAAATTTATTTTTGTTGCAGTTGATGTAATTTTGACTTACATTATTTATTCTGGTTACCTTTCTTACCGCTTATGGATGAAGGACAAAGTTGAAATGAAATTTTTCGTTTACGGAATAATTATTTTATTTCCCTCGATGTTCATTTTTTTAATGAATATCAATCTTCATCGTTTTTTGAATCGTGACGATTTGAGTCATATTTTAATGCTTTTCTGCATTATCTTTTTCTACAGTGGCATCAAACGAATCAACAACAATTACTCCAAGCAAGTCATCGCTTAATTGATTTTCAACTCGTAAGGCAAACGCATTTGAATTCCTTTATAAGATTCAACTTTTAATAACAATTCATAATATTTCAAAAAGTCGCTTGGGAGGTTTTTAGTCTTCACCAAAACTTCATCCCCCTCTTGTTCTTCCAACAATTCAAAAATTGGATCAAACGGATTTTCTTTGCTTTTAGGGTAGTAAACTATTTTGGCATCTTTTATTTTAGAACTTGAAATGGCATAATTGATTGCTTTATCCATTCCACCTAATTCTTCCACTAAACCTTTTTTCAAGGCATCTGATCCTGTCCAAACACGACCTCGAGCGATTTTGTGAACTTGTTCCAAACTCATTCCGCGACCTTCAGCTACTCGAGAAATAAATTCTTTGTAAATTTCATCCACTTCCGTTTGAATAAAAGACATTTCTTCTGCTGTCAACTTTCTGTTTGTTGAGACTACGGCATGTTTATTTGTACTAACTCTATCAAAGGAAATTCCCAATTTATCTTCAAACATTTTACCTGTATAAGGAATAACACCAAAAACTCCAATTGAACCAGTAATAGTTGTGTTTTCTGCGAAAATGTAATCAGCTGGAGTTGCAATGTAATATCCACCAGATGCCGCTACATCGCCCATAGAAACGATGACTTTCATTTTTTGCTTTAACAATTTGATTTCTCTCCAAATTTCGTCACTTGCTAAGGCACTTCCTCCAGGAGAGTTAATTCTCAAAACCAATGTTTTAATATTTTTATCAGCTCTAATTTCGCGTAAAGCCTTACACAATTTAGTGGAGCTCATTCCTTCACCATCAACAGAAATATCTCCTTCAGCAATCAAAACAGCGACATTTGGTTTATCAATTTTAACCAGTGTCTGATTATCTTTAAATTTGCGTTTGGAATATTTTTCGAAAGAACTCAATTGCAGAGCATCGGTCTTTTGACCAGTTTTTTTCACCAAAAGAGAAATAATTTCATCTCTATATTTTGCACCGTCGATTAACTTAAATTTAGTTGCATCTTCAGCGCGTTTGATACTCATATTTTCAGCGATTTGAAATAATTTCTCAGGAGAGGTTTTTCTGTCATATGCAATATCAATGCGCATATCGGACCAAATACTTGACAAATACCTATGTACTTGGGCGCGACTAGAATCACTCATTTTATCTAAGAAAAAGGTTTCGACTGCACTTTTGAAATCATTTTCTCTACCACGAATAACTTGCATTTCAACTCCTAATTTATTTAAGGTATTTTTGAAAAACATCATTTCTGCACCTAAACCTACAAATTCCATCATAGAAGTTGGGAAAGCATAAATTTCATTGGAAGCGCTGGCGATATAATACTGTTTTTGGGAAATCATTTCACCACTTAAATAAGCTACTACGAATTTCCCACTTTTCTCAAAATCATTAATTGCTGAACGTATTTCCTTTGCAGTGGCAACTCCACATTGTGCATCTTTTATTTCAAAAAACACACCTTTAACATTTTTGTCTTCTTTTGCTTTTTTAAAACCATATAAAATATCACTTAATCCAATCGTATTGTCGACACCCATTGCACTTGGATTAAATTTTGCACTTGATTTTTCAGCAATATTCCCCTCTAAAGTTAAATGTAAAACCGTATTTGATTTTAAAGTCAAGGGTGTTTCCTCACTAAAACCACCAATGATCCCACCTAAAACAGAAAAGAAAATCAGTAAACCAATGATGGACACTATAAGAATGGCAACAAGACTTGGCCAAAATACACGACCAAAAGTGACAACTTTTTTCTCAGACATAAACGATAGTTTTAAGTCATAAAAATACAACTAAAACTTGTTTCATTCGCATAAATCTGATAAATGGTAAAAAAACTTGAAGAAGAATTTATTTCAGACTTTAAAACGATCTTTGGTATTTTTTAATCACGAAAGAATAGGTATTTTTGTCGTCTATTTCTTTCTCTACTAAAATTTCAGACTTCCATTTTTTAGCATCTATTTCAGGAAAAAAAGTATCTGCATCAAAGGTGTGATTCACATGAGTGATTAACATTTCATCCACAATATCTAAATCTAAAGCTTCTTTATAGATTTGTCCACCTCCAATAATGTAAACAATTCTGCTGGTACGATCATTTTTGTAATGTAAAATCATTTCACGCATCGAATTGAAAACCAAACAATTTTCAGCCTCAAAATTAGCTTGACGCGTTAAAATAGCGTTTTCACGATTCGGTAATGGACGAAATTTTTCTGGAATAGAATCGTAATTTTTTCTACCCATCACCACAATTTGGTTCAAGGTTGTTTCTTTAAAAAAACGCATATCAGATGGCAAATGCCACATCAAATCATTATTTTTTCCGATTCCACGTTCGAGATCCATTGCTACGATGATAATAATTTTCATTTGCGATTACGTTTTTAAAGTCAACAAAATTAAACATTAAAAATTAGCTTGTGATGATTATTTTTTGAACCATTTAAGTTTTTTAAGACAAGCTAAGTAATACAGATGATTTTAGAGCATATAGTTCATTCGTTTAAGTAAAAAAAAAACTTGAATGAACTTTTTCGTTTATCCTTCCAAAAAATAATACTTAAATAACTTACATGGTTTAAAAACTCTGTCTAGATTAAATAACAAAAAAACGCAGCCCAAAATGAACTGCGTTTCTGTCTTAGTTTTAGTTTAGTTTTTATTTTTCCAAAACAATTTTCTTAGTGATTTTTCCAGCTTCGGTTGAAATTTCAATCACATATTCTCCA
Organism: Flavobacteriia bacterium; assembly: GCA_046303515.1. GTDB lineage: Bacteria > Bacteroidota > Bacteroidia > Flavobacteriales_D > Crocinitomicaceae > M2408. The sequence continues at coordinate 3,288 of JBKCGI010000046.1, forward strand.
CTATAAAGTGTTCTTGTGTCAAAGTGAGCAATTGTACTTCCTTGTATAAGTGTGGTTGATTGAATCAATTTTCCACTCATGTCATATAGAGAAACAGCGTAATTTTCTTTCATCGCACTTGGAATTTGAACAGCCACGATATCACTTGCAGGATTTGGGTAAACCAATACTTCCAATTTCTCTAAATCAATTTTTGAAGTTGAAGCTACCGCTGTATAAGTCGTAACACTTTCAGTAATTGAAGTTACTTTCGCAGCAGTTTTAACTCCGTAAAATGTTGGACCAACAGCGTAAGGATAAGCAGAATTCCAGTTTTCGTCAACGGTACAAAAATAAGCGTACGTTCCATTCGGATATTCTGGAGTTACACAAAATCTTCCGTTGTGTTCATCTAAATAATCAGGATTTGTATTGGCAATAAATTCATAATCTTCTCTGAAATAACCTAAAAAATAAGTGGCATCAACCGCTGGACCATCAGTTACATCTGTTCCATCAGCGTAAACTGTACGAGTTGTAATATTTCTCAGACTATATCCAGATTTCATTCTTGTAATTCCTCCTGTTCCATCAGTATTCATATAACCATATGCTCCATAGATTGGGAAACCATCTGCAGCAAAGCCGATTAAAGGTGAATGCTGATTGGCATTGATTGCATATAAACCATCAGCGACATATAAATCACATACATTTGAGATAACAGTTAAATCTAAATTAAAGGCCGAAGGGTTTTGATGATGGTGATAATTCCCCATTGCAGGATGTCCTTTTGAACAGTCAAAACCAGCCCTTTCCGCAACAATTGCATCTCTGTTCCAATCCATAGAAGCACCTGGGCCACCTGGACAAGGAGGATTCCCTGGCCCACCACACAACGCACTTGTTGAATTGTTCCAAGCAACACCATCTCGGTAATCAAAAAGCGCTACTCCATTTATGAAAATTCCAATATTTCCTGCAGTTGTTGCAGTTGGAGTTCCTGTATTTTGAACGGGATTCAAAGGCAATTGAAAAATCGCATTTTGATCCGTTGCCAAAGATGGATTTCCATCCAAAAATGGTCCAGTGATATACGCTGGAATTCCGTTTGTTGTGACATAAACAGAAGTAGCGGAATATTGTACTGTTTGGATGTTTGCCTCAACGGCATCTGTAATTGGTGTTGAGTTTCCGCTTACATAATGTCTTCCCATAATTCCTGTGGTATTTTGGAGCCAGGAAGTTATTACTGGATTTGTTTGTGCAAATATGTTGGTTAATCCAACCAAAGATGCCATAATTAAAAAATTCTTTTTCATATTTTGGTGTTTTATTTTAGTGTTTTTTATTTGGACGATGAAACTGATTTTATCCCTCGCTAGTCTTTGAAAAATTCTTTCGGATACCCAAAATTCGGATTGAAAAGGAATTTCTTATCACTCAAAGTCAATAAAAACGCAATTAAATCCACTTTTTCATTGGAGGTAAAAATTATCTTTTTTTCCAAACGAGCATCCAAGGTTTTACTGTTTTGAATACCATTCTGATAATGATCAATCACTTGAGTCAATTTTTTAAACCTACCATCGTGCATGTAAGGGAAAGAAAATTCAATGTTCCGAAGCGTGGGAATCTTAAATTTGAGAGAATCTTGTGCTTTCTTAGTAATTTTCATTCTTCCAAAATCGTTTAATGTTGAATCAACTTTTAAACCATTGTTGGCAAATTCATCAGTTGTGAACAATGGTTCTCTGTGACAACTCGCACAATTGTTTTGAAAAAGTTTGTATCCGTTTTGTTCTTGAACGGTGAACTTTTCTTTTTTAGCTTTTACACGATCGAATTTTGAATCTGCACTGATTAAAGTCACCATAAATTGACTCAAAGCTTTCAAAGTTCTTTCCCCTGTTATAAGAGAATCCTTGTATGCTAAAAAAAATGCTTTGCGATAGCGAGCAGATTTATTCAAATCTTCGACCACCTTTGCTATTGAATTCCCCATTTCGTCGGGATGTGAAATTGGCCCCAAAGATTGCATGTCTAAATTCATAATTGCGCCATCCCACATAAAATTTCTTTTCCAAGCTAAATTCATCAAAGCAGGAGAATTTCGTGTACCAATTCGGTCATCAATTCCGTGACTTAAATCGTGATCCACATGCGTAAAAGCATTGTAAGGCGAATGACAAGAAGCACAAGAAATCGTATTATTTACAGATAAAATCGGGTCGTAAAACAAGGCTCGTCCTAAATTGACAGTTTCTTGTCTCAAAGGATTTTCGTTAAAAAGATATACTGGTTTCGGCCATTTCCGAGGAACAAAAAACAAATGTGTTTCCGTGCTTTTAAAAGAAAGTAAGCTGATGGCAATGCCAACGAAAAGAAACAAAAAAAACCTCATCGCACAATAAATTCAGAGGCAAATTTATAAGCCAGCTCAACTGCTTCTTTGGAAGGTGACATTATGTGATTCTGTTTTTGTAAATCTATACTTTTGAATACTTGATGCAGATCTAAATTAATTTCAATTTTGTTTTGATTTGGATTGTTAAACGTAATGACATACAAGCTGTTTTGCTCTCCCGAAAAACCACCCACATGAAAAGTAAAAGCATTATTCCTTGTGTCACACAAATTACTTTTCCCTTCCAGTTTAAAGTTGATGTAACCTGTTTGCCAAGTCCAATACATTCCTTTAGTCGGATCTAGAGCTCCACCTTGAGCACCAGAAGCGCTGGTCAGACTGTCAATTCCTAAATTGAATTGAACAAGATTGAAATACATCTTTTTGGGTACTTGAATTTCAAAATGACACGAATTTGAATCTAGTAAATCAAGCAAATGAAAGCTGTTTTTTTCCTGGTAAAGTGAATGTTCATCTCTCAAAAATTTAAAACCGGTGAGGTAAAACTTTAAATTTTGAACCAACACACTATCTTTTTTGTTTAAAGCATACCATTTTTCGGCTTCTAGTTTCTCGTTTCCATAAATTATATTTATTTTTACATCAACAGTCCTTTCACTTTGCGAAAAAATAGTCAAGGTAAACAAAAAACTAAAGGTAAAAATTAGAAACTTCATCACTTTTTTGGATGATGCGGTTTTTTATCAAATAAGCGACCTAATTCGGCAGTTAAGTCCTCAAACTTCTTAATTTGCTCTGGTTTGGTACAGATTTTTTTGATTTCCATAAAATGCTTATAATGGATGCGTTCTATTTCCTCTTGTTTTTGACCAAGAAGTGCAATCAAAGAATCTTGTTCTGACTCGTTTTCCTCAGCATTTAATCTTTTATATAAGTTATTTTTCAAAACTACAATTTCCTTATCTGCCTTATTGATTTGAGCACGATGTTTTAAAATTGTTTTTTCGTAAGCTTGTACTTGTTTTTCATCAAGAGCTAACTTAGCAATAATCTCTTTTTTCGGTCCTTCGTGATTGGGTCTTTGCAAAAATAAAAACAGCAAAACGCCGTTGGAAATCAACAAAACGACACATAAATAACTAATAAACTTTTTTCTATTCATGGTATAAAGAATTATTTGGAACAAAATCTACACTTTCAGAAAATGCCTGAGAATCATTTTGCGTATTGATATTTCTTGAAACGACAACTAAAGTCAATACCAAGCAAACTGTTGAAAAACTTGCTAAAGTCCATGCCCATGGTTTTGGGATATCATTCAATTTGGAGTTTTCCAGTTTTTGTAAAATTCTAGTGTACAAAAATGGTGAAACTTCCACTTGTTCAATTTTCTCTAATATGTTTAAATTATCTTTCATTGTTGTGACAATTAGTTCTTTGACGATTTTTATTTTATTCTCCCTCGCTAGTGTTTAATTTTTTTTTCCAAATTGGCTTTCGCTCGTTGTATTAAAGATTCGACAGCTTTTGGACTGAGTTCCATAATCTCAGCAATTTCAGCTTGCGATTGATGTTCGATTTTATTTAAAATCAAGGCTGTTTTTTGATTTTCTGGTAACTCGTTGATGTACTGAAATATTTTCGCCGTAGCTTCTTTTTGCTCCATCTCAACTCCAGGATGGTCGAAACTTGCACTTTCATATTTCACCTCATTGCTCTCTTGATGAAACAAAGAAGTGAAAATCCCGAAACGTTTTTTGCGTTTTTTGGCTTTGATATAATCCAAGGAAGTATTGATCGTAATGCGGTAAATCCACGTAGAAACTTTGGATTCTTGCTTAAAGGTCTCAAAACTGTTGTGAACTTTAATAAAAACATCTTGCGTAATTTCCTCAGCATCCTCTCGATTTTGAACATACTGAAGCGCCAAGTTGAAAACTTGTTTGCTGTGTTTGGTGTAAAGTTCTTCGAGATTCAAAAGTTAGATGATTGGACTGTTGGATTATTCGATTGTTGGATTTTACATAAATATTCTAAATAAAGTCAAAAGTAAAAATATATTTTATCTCTAAATTTGTATTATTTTTTTCTAAATAGATCTTCAAATCCTCAAAAAATAAGTTAATATCTAATTTAAGTTTTTGAGGTAAAAATTCGCTATTCATTATTTTCACCTTAATTTCATTTTCTTTAATCCAATACAAATCGCGCATGCAATCCCAAAGAGCATCCCAATTTTCACCAAAATATGAAGGAAAACCAAATGCATTATCCATAGCCTTCATAAATTCAATTTTTGAATTTATTACTTCACAGTCTATTTCGGCTAAATACATTAAAACTAATATCTAAACAGCCACTTCGCCTTTAATGTGCGGATGCGGATCATAATTCAGAAGTTCAAAATCCTCGTAAGTAAAACCAAAAATATCTTTCACATTCGGATTAATTTTCATCGTTGGCAAGGGTCTAAAATCACGTGTTAATTGCAATTTCACTTGATCCAAATGGTTATTGTAAATGTGTACATCTCCAAAAGTATGAATAAACTCCCCTACTTTCAAATCGCATACTTGAGCAATCATCATCGTTAACAAAGCATAAGATGCAATATTGAATGGAACACCCAAGAAAGTGTCTGCACTGCGTTGGTAAAGTTGACAACTCAATTTTCCATCGGCAACAAAAAACTGAAACATTGTGTGACAAGGAGGCAAAGCCATATTATCCACATCAGCCACATTCCAAGCAGAGACGATTAATCTGCGTGAATTTGGGTTGGTTTTAATTTGGTGAATTAAATTCGTGATTTGGTCAATTGTTCCGCCATCTTTTGCTGGCCAAGAGCGCCATTGATGACCGTAAACAGGACCTAAATTTCCGTTTTCGTCCGCCCATTCGTCCCAAATACGCACGTTATTGTCTTTCAAAAACTTGATATTTGTATCGCCCTGCAAAAACCACAACAATTCAATGATTATCGAACGTAAATGCAATTTTTTGGTTGTCAAAACTGGAAAACCTTCATTCAAATCGAAGCGCATTTGGTAACCAAAAGTGGAAATTGTTCCCGTTCCCGTTCTGTCGCCTTTTTGCGTTCCGTTTTCTAAAATATGGTTTAATAAATCGTGGTATTGCTTCATTTTTCAAGACATTTGATGCAAGAATTAAGACAAAAGAACTTAAAATCTTACTTTTTGAGGAACGAAATTAAGAATTTAGTCTGAAACTTAGAAAATTAATTACGAACAACAAAAGGGTGAATTGTTAATAGCATTAATATTTTGTAGTTTTTTGCTGCCTAATCAGTCTGCGTTTACTAGTTGCACTTGCATTTTGCACGGTTCACTCACTTGTGCGGGTTTTCCTAAGGTCAAATCCACCAAGTTGTTCACTCGGCAAATTGCTGAGGCAAGCTATTCAACTGCGCCTGGGCAGAGAAGGTTTTGAGTTAGGTATTGTAAATTCGAATGGCTTTTACGATTTTTTTTCTTTTAGTAATTGTATTAATTGCACCAGCAACTAAAAAACCAAAACCAATATTGGCTGTCAAAAATACAGGAAAACCGTTTTCATTTGTCACATCCTGATGAAACGCAATGTAAGTAGCTGTCGAACACAAGATAGCACCAAGAGGATAAAAAACCATTTCTCGAATTACTGATTTTCTATATTTATGTAACATTTTCATACTTGATTGATTATCGGCAAGCGAAACCGAAAGATTCTTAAAATTTGCTTTTGCTAATTCGTCAAACCCCTTATTATAAAGAGCTCCAGGGAAAATATATTTAGCAGATTCAGCAGCGTTTTTTAAAAATGGTAAACTATTATACGAATTTGCATTACTCAGGACTAAATATCTTATTAATAAATTACTGCTATTGCTTGTGTATGAATAGAAATTAATTTTTCCTTTCACATTAGCTTTAACAAAATCATCTTCATATTTTGCAAAAAAACCATCATTTGATTTAAAAAATTGAATCCCATCCATTTTAACTTTGGCAGAATCAACAAACAAATAGGGATCTCTTAATTCTGGCTTCCTATACTCCAACGTTTTGGGATAGACAATATTATTTGAATTATAGTAAATAAATTGCGAAGAATCTGACTGAGAACAGAGCCTCTGAATACATCCAAAGGCTAAAAATAATAACAATTTAAAATCCATTGTAGCTTTCGATTGATGCTTTAAGATACTTACTTTTCTTAGATCCAATAACGAATGAAGCAATATCAAATCCAAATCCTACTCCTACCAAAACATAGGACACTACTGGAACCTTAAGTGTTTCTGGATTATCAAGATCTTTCTTTCCACTCCATACTGCAAAAGTAGCAACTGCCGTTACAGTCGAAGCGATACCAATACCTAAAAAAACATATTGCTTTCTTTGATTTTTTTTATATTCGCCCAATAACTTCATGCTTTCAGCATTATCCTTTAAATCTAAAGAAAGATTGTCATAATTGGCAACCTTTAATGTCTCATATCCTTTGTTGTAATAATTTGATTTTGCAGCACCCAAAATAGAAGGAGATAACATTGCTGTTTTATTATACCCAGTTGGACCAGTATAACTTGAGGTTTCACTTTCGAACAAATTCACATTTCCTTTCACAATTTGTTTCACCTTAAAGTCAGCGCTAACAAATCCAAAAGTTCCCTCATTATTCTTAAAAAACCTAACATTAGAAGTTTCATATTTTACCTTATCCAACAAAAGGTAACTGCTTTTAAACAAGGTAACTTGAAAAAACTCTATCTCGTTTCCATAGATGACTGTATTATCTTCTAAAATAATAAAAGATCGAGATTCATCAGGTTTTACTTGACTAAAGCATTGGCCAGTTAATAAAATATAAATTAAAACAAGTAATTTTTGCATCTACATAATTTTTGCAAAAAAATAAATTAAATACGAATAATCCTAATTAATAATAAATCAATTCAACGCCATCTCCAAATCAGCCCAAATATCTTTCGCATGTTCCAAACCAATTGAGAGACGAACTAAACCATCAGAAATTCCAACAGCCTCGCGTTCTTCTGCTTTTAATTTAGAATGAGTAGTAGAAGCTGGATGCGTTGCAATACTTCGTGCATCTCCTAAATTTGGTGTCAAGGAAAACATTTCTAATTGATTCAAGAATTTTCGCCCTTCATCCAAACCACCTTTTATTTCAAAAGTAACAATTGCTCCACCGCCAAACATTTGCTTTTTGGCCGTTTTGTAATGTGGATGTGAAGGCAAAAATGGATATTTCACCCATTTTACTTTCGGATGTTTTTCGAGTTTTTTAGCAATTTTCAGTGCGTTTTCGGTCATACGTTCCACACGAATGTGTAAGGTTTCAATTGATTTAGAAATCACCCACGCATTGAATGGACTCAAGGCTGGACCAGTATGGCGCGCGAAGGCTTCAATTTTGGCAATAATTTCATTACTCGCTAAAATCAAACCACCTAAAGTTCTTCCCTGTCCGTCCATGAACTTTGTTGTAGAATGAATGGAAATATGCGCTCCTAAATCCAAAGGCCGTTGTAAAATTGGCGTGGCAAAACAATTGTCAACCGCAAACAGAATATTAGCTTTCTTGCAAATCTTCGCCACTTTTTCAATATCTATGATATCCAATGCAGGATTGGATGGCGATTCCAAATACAAAATTTTGGTGTTTTCTGTAATTGCATTTTTGTAACCTTCGTAATCCAAAGCATCGACATATGTTGTTGTTATCCCCCATTTCGGGAAAATTTCAGTAAACAAACGGTGTGTCGATCCAAATACAGAGCGACTGGAAACAATGTGATCTCCAGATTTCAACAAAGCTGCAAAAGTTGTAAAAACAGCGGCCATTCCCGAAGAAGTTGCCCAACCAGATTGCGCATTTTCTAACAAAGCAACTTTGTCAATCAATTCTTGCACATTCGGATTGGAATAGCGGGAATAGATATTTCCATCCTGTTCGTCAGCAAAAACTGCTGCCATTTCTTCAGCAGAATCAAAGGTAAAACTACTTGTCAAAAACAAAGGATTGGAGTGTTCCTTTTGTGCTGTTTTTGTGATTTGAGTTCTTATGGCTTGGGTTTCTTTTTGGTGTTTTTTCATGGGGTTATTATTCTTTATGATGGTGGTTTCGGCTACGCTCAACCACCAAATTTAAACTTAGATTACTATATGTTGACTTCGACTTCGCTCAGTCAACAGCTGCATTAAATTCTTGAACTGGTGACTGAGCGGAGTCGAAGGCACTAGTTCTGTTTTTATAATGACTATCATTTTTACATTCTGCTAATCCATTTAATCGACTAATAAAGCCTTCAATTAAAGCTTCTTTCTTTTTTCTGGACCAACCTTGCACTTGTTTTTCTCGATAAAATGCAGTATCAATTCTATCAAATTCTTCGAAATAAACTAATTCAACTGGTAATCTTTTTTTTGTGTGGTTTGCTCCTTCTCCATTTTGATGCTGATGCAATCTTTTTTCCAAATCTATTGTACTTCCCGTATAATAGCTTTCATCAGAACATTTCAAAATATACATAAATCCAATTTTCATTATTTTCCCCAAAACAGTAATACTAAATTAAGGAAAAAAATTACAAAAAACTAATTCCCTTTTCTCTTTACTATAAAACTTATTTTTATTTCTTTAGCCAAGCTTGCACTCACTGAGCAGTATTTTTCTACACTGAGTTGCACTGCTTTTTCTACTTGTTCGATGGGATCATTTTCTCCAATTTGGAAGATCAAGTTTATGCTTTCAAAGGCTGCGGGCACAGCATCGAGTCTTGTTGCTTCAACATCAACGTGATAATGAGACAATTCGATACGTTTTTTCTTGAGTATTAGAAGTACATCAATACTTGCGCATGAAGCCATGGATGCAACGAGCATTTCCATTGGTCGCAAACCTAAACCTTCACCACCGATTGCTGGATTTGCGTCGAAATTTGCCGTAACCCCTTCTTCATTTGAAGCCTGAAAAGCTAATTTATCGTTCAGACGATTGAGTGTTATTTTCATTTTTGTATCTTTAAATCTAATGTGGAATTTTATCTTTCAAAAGTGCATAAAAAAATGTTCCCGACAAAGCACCAATTAATAAAATTATACCTAATTCCCAGGAAAGTCCCACAAGTATAAATAAGGGAGCAGAGCAAGCACCAGTCAAGCCCCACCCCAAACCAAAGAGAATTCCTCCAAAAAGATTTGCTTTCCATGTCAAAGGTTTGTCTTTCACCACAATTGGATTATTGTAAATTGATTTCAGTTTAAACTTTTTGAGCAAAATCAAGCTAATTGCTCCTGTTGCAATCGCGGAGCCCAATAAACCGTACATGTGAAATGACTTAAAATAAAACATTTCTTGAATGCGATACCAAGATATTGCTTGAGATTCCGTTAGAACTATTCCCAAAACAGCTCCCAAAATGATTGTTATGATTGTTTTTAACATGATTTCAAAAATGATATAAAAGTGGGTTGATAAAATATGCTACAATTAATCCTCCTATGAAAAAGCCGATAGTTGCAATTAGGGAAGTTAAAGAAAGTTGTGACATTCCCATAATACAATGGCCTGCTGTACAACCATTTGAATAGCGCGCTCCAAATCCAACCAAAAAACCTCCCAGTAGGAAAATTGCCCAATTGTCAATGGAATAAAAATCAACAGGAGTAATTTTTTGCAATTCAGCATTGAAAAAAAAGTTGGAATCATTCGTGAAATAATAATATAATCCAACTGCAACCAAACCAATTGCAAAATGTATTTGCCAAGCATCTGATTTGTTGTCATAGTTGAAATAACTTGGCTTTTTTGTTACTAATGAAATCAAATAACGATAAGTTGAAGAAATTCCGAACTGCTTTTCTCTTAAAATCAATAACAATGGTACAATTAATCCAATTATCGGCCCGGCGATATACCAAGCTAAAGGTGCTTTATCCATAATTTGATTTTAACTGTTAAAAACTTGCAAAAATAAATGCTCCTCTCCTTCTTTAGCAAATTCCTCTTCACTTAAGAAAGGTTCTGGTAAAACGGCGAAAAACAAATCCTTCAATTGATTGAAATTGAATGCTCTCAATTCACTAAATTTCACCCAACCTGACTGATAATTGTAGGATTTACTTTGAAAAACCTCATCAATTTTGTAGAAAGGAATTTCTTGAATCGAATCCATAAACTCTGAACCTAAATAAATTTTCAAGAAGAAATCCTCAGAATAATTAATCGCATCATTTGGATTCGTTTTTTTGTACTCGTAAGCATAATCGTATTGCAAGGCTGAAATATCAGACAAAACTGCCGATGCGGTTGGATAAGCTCCTGCTCCTTTTCCTAAAAACAATTGTTTATCTGAGAATAAAGCTTCTACAGTTACAGCATTGAATTCGTTGTTCACATTGTAGGCAACATTTTGCTCAGAAATGAAATGAGGTGCAACGAAACCAACTAATTTATCTCCAACTTTTTCAGCACGAGAAAATAATTTTAATCGGAATCCTTTTTCAGTTGCATATTTTACATCTTGTGCTTTAATGTGACGAATTCCGTAATTGAATACATTTTCTGGCTTCAAAGTCAAACCAAAAGCATGTTTAATCAACAAAACCAATTTAAACTTCGAATCAAAACCGTCAACATCTAAAGTTGGATCTGACTCTGCAAAACCTAATTCAGTTGCTTCAGCCAAGGCGGTATCATAATCTTTACCGTAATTTGTTTGCGTTAAGATATAGTTTGTTGTTCCGTTTACAATTCCTTGAACTCCTGAAAGTGAATCATTGTTGTAATATTCCTCTAAATTTCTGATAATCGGAATACTTCCTCCAACAGAAGCCTCATATAACAACGATGCATTATTATCTTTCGCAAGTGACAACAAATTATCTAGGTTTTCAGCCAACATTTTTTTATTTGCTGTAACAACATGTTTTCCTCTTTTTAAGGCCTCTGAAACAATCAAATATGCGGCATTGGCGTCATCGATTAACTCCACTACTACATTAATTTCATTGTCTAACAATATGTCAGATTTATCGTAAGAAAAATTTTCCTTTGCGATTTTTCTGTCTTTATTTGGATTTTTAACTACAATTTTTTTGATTGTTGCGTCTAACAAATTGGACTGGTTTAAAACTTCATATAATCCATTTCCTACTACTCCAAAACCAAATAATCCTATGTTTAATTTATTTCTCATTTTATTTTTTCGATTATGTGATTGTTCGATTTTTGGATTATTTGATTTACTCTGTTCGAAAAATCTAATAATCTAATGATCTATCAATCTATTTTTTTAAAAATTCATCTATTAATTGTTCTAATAATTCTGTTTCAACTAAAAATCCATCGTGACCAAAAATCGAATCGATGATTTCTAATTTTGCATTTGGAATCGCATCAGCTAAAAATTGTTGTTCACTTACCGGGAACAAAATATCGCTGTTGATTCCGATTACCAGCGTTCCAGCACGAATTTCTTGTAAGGCTTTTTGAACTGAAATGCGATTTCTTCCAATATTGTGCGCATCCATCGCTTTGGATAAATACCAATATGAATAAGCATTAAAACGATTCGCTAACTTTTCCCCTTGGTACCTTTGATAGGAGGATGCTTTAAAGTCATCCGTCTTATGTGCGTCTGTTTCCCTTTGTGTTTTGAGATAACCGTCATACGAACGGTAACTTAACATTGCAAAACTTCTCGCTGCAACCAAGCCTGCTTCACCTCCACCGTCAACACAAGCCAAAAATGTTGGATCGGCAAGCAATGCCAAACGTTGAGCCTCATTGAATGCAATTCCGAAAGGAGAATGAAAAGGATTTGTGGCAATTAAAATCAAATTATTTAAGTTTTCCTTTAGAATATAGGCAAACTCTTGCGCTTGTTGTCCGCCTAAAGATGAACCAATTAACAAATCAATTTCGTTAATTTTTAGTTCCTGACGCAAAACTTCATGCGCATTGGCCATATCTCTAGGAGTAATTTTAGGAAAATCTAAATAATATAATTCTTCATCATTTCTTTTGGATAGCGGCCCAGTTGTTCCGTAGCATGAACCCAAAACATTGGCGCATACAACAAAATATTCTTCTTTATCAAAATAATTTCCTGCGCCAAACAAACCGCTCCACCAATCAGAAACATCTGAATTTGCAGTTAAGGCATGACATACCCAAACCACTTTAGAATCTTTTCTAAATGTGCCAATGGTATGGTAGGTAATTTCTAGCTTATCAAGACTTTCGCCAGATTCTAGAATAAAACTTTGTGGGTAAACGTATTTATGTAAATTTTTCATGATTTCTTTTTGATTTTGTGAGTAAAAACTGATGAATTAACAACAGCAACACATACAAAAACAACAAGAACAAAAAATTAGCAAGTCAAAATTTTGACTAATACGATTGGGAGTAAAAAAACCTTTTTTCATATTTCTCAATTTATATTCTTCAAAGGAACTATTCCTTCAAATCTGGATTTGGCACCGGTTTTCCAACCCCGAAAATCGGGACTTTAAGTTGGTTGCCAGAGGGTCTACGAGCCAGTCTCTCACCTCTTCTTTATAAATCAATTTCCATCCCGAATAAATCGGGATACGACTTTTGACGGTGCAAATGTAAAAAAACTTTTTAAGTTACACAAATTTAGTAGGATAATTTTTTTTATTATCTTTACGGTCAAACAATTTTAGAATGCTTTCAAAAAAATCCAAATACGCCATAAAAGCTTTAGTTTGCATTGCGAAAAACTATGGCGAAAATGTCCCAATGAAGATTTCTCAAATTTCAGAAATGGAAAAAATACCGAGAAAATTTCTAGAAAGCATCTTAGTTGAATTGAGAAATAGCGGTTACGTGCACAGTAAAATGGGTGCTCACGGAGGTTATTATTTAGCCAAACACCCCGACGAAATTGTTCTTACTCAAATCATTAGACTTTCAGGAGGTCCACTTGCCTTGCTCCCTTGTGTGAGTTTAAATTTTTATGAAAGCTGTGAAGAATGTGAAAATGAATCTACCTGCGGACTAAGACAAGTTGCCCTTGAAGTGCGCGACGCAACTATCCGTATTCTTTCTAAAACAAGCCTTTCTGATTTAATTGAACGAGAAGAAAAATTGAAAAAAAGTATACAATTGTCTTAGTCTAAAAGTTTATCTCCTATCAATTTTATAGAATTAATTTGATTTTTTTGAAATAAGTCTTGCAGAACTAAAAATTTATATTTTACTTTGCACTCGATTTTAAGTCCTATTAAAAACATAGAACTTATAGATTTAATAATTCATAGAAAAATTATATAAAATGGCAACATTCAGAGAAGGAATTGAAAATTTAACGTTATCTCCTACTAAAACCATAGTAGAAAAAGACATAATTGAATTAGGTCAGAAAATACAAGCCTTTAAAGAAGGTACAATCAATGAAGACAAGTTTAAAGCACTACGTTTAGCACGAGGTGTTTATGGACAAAGACAGCAAGGTGTTCAAATGATTCGTATCAAATTGCCTTTCGGTAAAGTAACAACTGAACAATTAAGACGTATCAGCGATGTTTCGGATGAATATAGTACGGGGAAATTACACATTACAACGCGTCAAGACATTCAAATTCACCATGTGAGCTTGGACAGAACCCCACAACTTTGGGCCGATTTAGAAAAAGATGATATCACCTTACGTGAAGCCTGTGGAAATACTGTTAGAAACGTAACAGCAAGTCCATTAGCGGGAATTGACCCAAAAGAACTTTTCGATGTTGCTCCCTATGCTGATTTGGTTTTTCGCTATTTCTTAAGAAAACCATTTGGACAAGAGTTGGGCAGAAAAATTAAAATTGCCTTCAGCTCAAATGAACAAGACGAGGCCTATTCTTTTATCCATGATTTTGGTTTCATTCCAAAAATTCAAGACAACACAAAAGGATTTAAGGTTCTAGTTGGTGGAGGATTAGGTGCTCAACCTTACTTAGCTCATGTTGCCTATGAATTCTTACCAGCTGAAGAAATTTTGAGTTTCATTGAAGCTTCTATTAGAGTTTTTGATCGCCATGGGGAAAGAAATAGCAGAAATAAAGCTAGAATGAAATATTTGTTAGCTAAAATTGGTTTGGAAGAATTTACAAACTTAGTAGCCCAAGAAAAATTAGCTATCCAGTTTGATAAAGATTTAGATTTTCAACTTTTTGATCAACAAGAAAATCAGCAAGAGCTAGACAAAGATGTTGATTTGACTGAATTAATTGAAAAAAATGCTGATTCCAACTATCAAGAATGGGTAAAGACAAATGTTTTCAAGCAAAAGCAAAAGGGGTATTTGGGCGTTTTTCTAAAAGTTCTTTTAGGTGACTTCAAAACAAAACAAGCAAGAGAATTAGCAACAATCGTTGAAAAATACGCTTCAAATGACGTGCGTTTCACAATTGACCAAAACATATTGTTGAAATTTGTTAAGCCAGAAAACCTTTATAATTTATATCAAGAACTTAAAAGTATTGGCTTGGCAGCATCTGGACACAACAGCTTAGTTGATATTACAGCTTGTCCTGGAACTGACACGTGTAACTTAGGAATTTCAAATAGTACAGATGTTTCAAAAGTAATTGAAGATACCATCAGAACTGAATATCCTGACTTAATTTACAACAAAGAGATTAAAATTAAAATAAGTGGTTGTATCAACTCTTGTGGACAACATGGTTTAGCTCACATTGGTTTTCACGGAAGCTCAATGAAAGTTGAGAAAAATACACTTCCTGCACTTCAACTACTTCTTGGAGGAGGAAACTTGGGAGATGGGATAGGTAGAATTGCAGATAAAGTTATAAAATTTCCAAGTAAGCGAGTTTTGGATGTAATCAGAGCCTTGCTTGATAATTATTTAGATAACCAAGAAATTGAGGAAAGCTTTAATTCCTATTACGACAGACAGGGAAATAAATATTTCTATGATCTTTTGAAACCGCTTGCAGACACCTCATCGGTTAAGGAATCTGACTACTTAGATTGGGGAAGTGAAGAAAAATACAAAACCGAAATTGGAGTTGGGGAATGTGCCGGTGTCGTTATTGATTTAGTCGCTACCTTATTTTATGATGCAGAAGAAAAATTACTTTCATCAGAAGAAGCATTTGCTGAAAAACGATTTGCCGATGCCATTTATTTTGCTTACTCAGCTGGGATTCATGCTGCAAAAGCACTCCTTTTAAGAGAAAAAGTTCGTTGCAACACGCACCAAGGAATTATCGATGATTTTGATAAAAATCTTGCAGCAAGTTACGGATTCGAAGGCGAAAATACTTTTTCTAAATTCTTGTTGCAAATAAATCAAAATAAAGCAGGAGAAGCATTCGCCATGTCTTATTTGAATGAAATAAAAGATTTCGTAACAAAGACAAAAAAGACAATTTAAAAAAACAAAAAATTAAAGTAATGAAAACAAACATAAATGCACATATAACACTTGTAGGCGCTGGTCCAGGTGATTTAGAATTGATTACAGTGAAGGGTTTAAATGCCATAAAAAAAGCAAATGTCATCCTATACGATGCTTTGGTAAATGAAGAATTATTAGAATACGCGCCAATCGCAAAAAAAATATTTGTAGGAAAACGCAAAGGATTTAAAGCGTATTCTCAAGAAGAAATAAATCAATTATTAGTTGAGTCAGCGCAAACTTATGGCAATGCAGTAAGACTTAAAGGCGGAGATTCATTCGTTTTTGGAAGAGGTTCTGAGGAAATTATTTACGCCCAAGAACTTGGAATTTCAACACAAATAATTCCTGGAATATCTAGTTCCATTTCTGTACCTGCTTTAGCAAATATACCAGTAACACACAGAGGAATAAGCAATAGTTTCCACGTTTTTTCTGCCACCTTAGCCAATGGAGAATTAAATCCAGAACTCTACAATGCAGCCGATTTGAATGGAACAGTTGTCATCTTAATGGGTATATCTAAACTTTCTGACATTGTTGAAATCTATAGCTCTCGTGGCAAACAAGATTCAAAAATTGCGATTATCAGCAACGGTTCTTTGCCAAATCAACAAGAGCTTTCAGGTGAAATTGGATCCATACTTGAACGATATGAGACTAATCCAATTCCAGCTCCAGGAGTAATCGTAATTGGAGAAGTTGTGGGTGTGATTGAAACTTTAAATTCAGAAAAACTAGAAGCAATTTATAAATGAAAAATGTTTTTCACATATTGATTTTTGTCTTGATCTCATTTTTGCACTTGTCACAAAGTGATTACAGTGAAAACTTATGGTTATCAAGCCAAATAGGAACAAAAATCAATGAAAAAACAGAATTAAGTTGCGATTTTGGTTGGAGAACTTATGAAAACTTCATACAAAAAAGAAGAACCATTTTAGGAAGAATTATAGTTGAGAAAATAGTTCAAAACAAAAACTATTTTGGAATTGGTTACGCACAGTTTGAGCATTTTTCGGATGATCAAAATAGAGAAGCAGAAGTGAGACCATTTGTCCAATACAGAAGGAAATATGAATCTGACAAATACAATTTTCATGTACGTTTAAGAAATGAATTCAGATACTTTACCATTAAG
>JBKCGI010000047.1:0-5029 GCA_046303515.1 Flavobacteriia bacterium
TAAAAGACGTAAATAATGGAAAAGTTAAGAGAACTTTGGGAAAATAAAAAACCTCTTGTTATTGGTGTTGGTGTTGCTGTTTTAGCAGTTATTACTTTCATCATTGGAAAGAAAAAAGGGTGGTTTGGTAGTCAATCAGGATTCAGAAAATAATACTTTCAATCATGGCAAAACAATACACAAAAAATAACCAAACGCAACAATATAAAAGCCATTCGGGCTGTCAATCTAAAATTGGCGCTAATGGTGTGAATGTTGTAGACGGTTGGAACTATACAAAGCGCCACGGATTAGTAAAATTCGTCGCTTGTATGGTGAAAGGTGGTGACAGAACAAAAAAAGGTACTCCAATTCATAACAAAAAAGGCGAACCGCTTTACAAATATGTTGTGAACATTGATATGGGTTTAAGTGGAAAAAGAACCGTTAACGGTTTTTGGAATGAGAATTCACAAAAATTGTACATGCCTGAATTAAACATGGTCGCAAGTCCGAATACACGTAAACGTTTAACGGGTGGAATAGGCTATTGGGGACAAATTAAAAAACGTAATTAACTGTCAATTTCATAGGTAAAAAAAAGAGGGGAGTAAATTAAAAATCCCCTTTTATTTATTCACAATTAAAATTTAAAATCATGGCTTTCAATTTTTGGACTGATACACAAGCAGGAAAAGATTTAGATGAAATGAACCAAGGAGTCAGGAAGTATATGTACACGACTGCAATTACTGGTATCTTGACCGTTTTATTATTGGCTTTCTCGTTGATTAAACGCTCGAAATAAGTCGCTCGGGGGCGTTACCCCGTATAAACACCCCTAAGGGGGGAACCGCTTCGCGGTGGGGGTCATAACATCGGCAGGACTGCCGAATACATTGTACCCATATATACCAAAAAAAAAAAATATTAATAATCTTATCAAGCATGGCAAAACGAACTACATCTCAAACAATTGATTTAATTAAAAAGGGTTTATCTTTTCTACAAGATGTTATAGATTTATTCCAAAAACATTTTACAAAGGACAAAGAACAAACCAAGTCAGAACCAAGCGAACAAACTACCACAAAGGAAATTGAACATGAACCAACTTTCAAAGAGGTTTTAAAACAAGATGAAGTATAAAATTGACACAATGAGTTTTTTAACACGCTTGATAAATACCCCTATTTTATTGATTTTATTTATCATTTTTTTAGGGGTTTTAACGTTCAAATATTTTAGAAAAATGTTTATTACCAAACCAATAGGAAATGCAAAAGAGGGTTTTAAATGGGTAATTCAACGCTATGGTGTTGAGTATGCAAAACAACTCGAACAAATGTTCAGAAAGGAAACAGCACATTTTAAATCAGGTCAATGGTTAAGAACGGGCACCGCGGGAATGGAAGCACGAAGTAAAAAATTTCCATACGGTTGGAACTCGTTAAAAGAATACGCAAATAAAAACGGGTTGAACGAAAATGATTTTTTTCTTGTTCAGATGACTGATAACCATGACGGGCGAAAACCATATTTTATTGGCTTTAAGGAAACAAAAAACAGTATTAAATTTACTGCTTGGTTTATATTCAATAAAAGGGGTGGAGATATAGTGTCATGGTATAGGTTACCAAGTGATGAAACAAGAGAACAAAGAAAAAACTATTTTAATTCAATGTTGAAAATCACTCCAAGAATTGTAAATGAATTAGTATAATTTAAAAATATGGCTCTCGTTCGTTGTTATCCTGGTTGAGTTTGAAAAACGAAAACCAAGATAACAACAGAGAGCAAACAAATTTAAAAATTAAAGTATGTCAAAATTTTACGAAGTAAGCAAAAGAACGGGTCAACAAATGGAAGTCTATACAAAACAAGGCTACAACCATTTATACAATAGCAATCCGAAAAACGTTATTAAAGTAATGTTATTAGTTTTTGTTGCTATTCTCTTTTTTGTAATGGGCAAAGGAATTATTTTAAAGGTAAAAAAATTCTTCGGTCTATCAGATGAACAACAAGAGTACGAAAAAGAAAAAGAAAAAGCGGACATCGCAACACAAAAGGAATTAGATAAACAAGAAACAAGCGATTGGAATCCATTTACAACAGATAACACAAGCAAAAAAACGTTTGGCGATTTGGGCGCAAATTATGAGCATACAACAAAAGGTCTTTACAAAGATAAAAAAGGGGTTTGGCGTGTTGAGTCAAAAGAAAAATCTAGAATAGAGGCTTTAGTTGATAGAATATATCTAGATAACAAAGATTTTGGAATGATGTACTACCCCGAAATTGTCAACAGAATAGCCAACTTAAGAAAAACTAAAATACGTTACGCGTCATGGTATTTCAAAAATAAATATCAAAAAGCATACGGTTCAAATTTATATGACTTCATAAACGACCGTTTAAGCGCGTCACATCATTATGCACCTGCATTGGGTGTGATGAAATCATACGGTTTCGATAAAATTGATAAATAATGAAAAATTTCATTACATCATTTATTCCACCATTAGCAATAAGTCAGGCAATTACAGCGCAAATATCAATTAATATTGATTCAAATACTATGCGCTTTCTTGTTGGCTCAATGACATCAATAGTAACAACATTAATTTATCAATACTTTAAAAATCGTAAAAAATGAATAGGGGAGTAATAAAGAGCGTGCAAATAGATACGACATCAGGCGAACCAATAATAAAACACAATGGAAAGTTCATCGTTTTAGATGTTTTTTATTTAGATGATTTGTCAGAAACTTACGAAAAATGGGTCAAAATAGAGTCAGCTAATTACAACTGTTTGCCTATTGCGTTGGCTAACAAATTTGTAAATTCTAACGGTGTATTAAATGTGGACTCCATTTATGAATACGAAGTTAATGAAGTAAATTTGAGTACATATAAAATTGAGGTTGATTGGTCAGTCTTAATACCAAATGCAAAAATGTTAAAAGCTATTATTTTAAGCATTTAAAGTCCTAGAGCAAAACACTAAAAAACGTACCAAAAAACAGTAAAAAGGTACAAAATAAAAAATTAATGTATATTTGTGGTATAAACATCACTTGCAACACATAGTACAAAAATGGCATGTCCTATAATTAATACTACGTTAAGCAAGTGCTAAAAAAGCACAAAAATGACAGTATTAAATGAACATCAAAAGGGGTTAATATATGTAGATTTACAGTATTTCACCCCTTTTTTATTGAATGAAAATCATTCAAAAATCTCAATTAAAGTCCCAGCCTTTAACGTGGTAAATGCTCTGCATTACTACGTACATTTTTTGAATTTAGATATACAATATATCACAAAAGTATCTCTATACGAATGTACAAACCAATTCGGTACAACAAAGTATATATTTAAAAGAAAACAATTAATAGAGGGTCAAGAGTTAAAAGATTTAATTCTAGCTTACAAAAAATTTCATCTTAAAAAAGTTACTATAAAATGACACGTTCAAAAATCATCAAAGAAAAAAACTCACTTATTCAAAAAATGTTGATTTTGAAAAGTATTGAGCGCTTTTATAAATCAAAATTGATTTTTACAAAAGACGTTGAAAGTCAAATTTCGAAAATATCAAGCGAATTAATAGACAAAAATCGGGTTTTTACTTCCTTATTATCGGTCAAGTAGTACCGATAACCAAATAACATAAAATCTGTTTAACACGTTAAAAATGAGAAATTAACACGAATACAAAAAAAAATCGAGATTTCTCCCGATTCTCTTTAACATTCGCCAAAATGTTAAAAGTTAACAATTAAAAATTATTAACTATCAATCAATCAAAAATATGAAATTATTTAACACATTCAAAAATCAATCAAAAATACTTTTAAATATCGATTGGTTAACGTTGTCCTGTACTGACATATTTAATTCACTAACATTTGACAAAGATGATATTTACGAACTAGAAAATTTTGTAATACATGAGCAAAAGAAAGGCAAAACGCAACTATTCAATAGAAAAGCATTTGTATATTACTACGGTCAAAAAATATCTACTATAACATTTCAATCATCATCAAATATTCAGCTAGTAAATAGAGCGCATATAAAAATTGAAAATGAACTCTTTTATGATAACCAAGGAAAAGCAATAATTAACCAATTTATTAATACATTCCGTTTAACTGCAATTTCAGTATCAAGGCTTGACATCTGCGTTGACGGTGTATTTTTACACAATTTTTTTAACTCTTATTTTTATGAAAAAAACGCTATTATACATCGTGTCAAAGGAACTCATGACGATTTTAACCACCCTTATTCATCAGCTAGTCAAAGACGCTCTTTTACTTACGATTGTTATTCTTTTGGGAGTTATGGCAATAGGAGTACGGGCACTTCGAAAAGCTCTAAGTTTGCCCGATATTATAATAAGTCCAAGGAAATTAAGGAACAAAGTCACAAAACATACATTCTAGATTATTGGAAAAATAACGGTTTCAATATTGAAAAGGATATTTATCGCTTTGAGTTTGAATTAAAAAACAACTATTTAAAAACGATAAAAGATTTTAGTTTTGAAAAAATATTTGACTTCGAATATTTAAAAATGCTCTTTAATACTGCAACAAAAAATACTTTGGAATTTAGATTGAATGATGGTACAAAAAACGTTACACGCTACGAACCTATAAATTTATTTGAAGGGTTGAGTTCACCAATTTTGGAACGTGTTAAGCGAGTTATTAAGAGTGTTACTAGAACTACCAAAATACTTATTAAAAAGCTATATTTTGACTGTATCGCAGGCGCTTATAAAAATGAGGGTTGGAAACGTATTTCTTTTATTGAAAATATGAATTCTTTAATAGTAGATAATAATTTGGTAACATGGTGGAAACAATCAAAAGATAGGTTTAATGATGATTTACATAAATTATCTAGAACAAATAACATAGAATTAAACTACAAACATCTTGATACATATGCAATTTAACAAAGCAATGAGTAAAGCACAACTAGGTCAAATGTTGGACTTACCAAAAAACACATTAATAAATACTTTAAAA
>JBKCGI010000048.1:0-4459 GCA_046303515.1 Flavobacteriia bacterium
TCATTAGGTTTAATTGGGGGAGGAGGCTCTATATTAACAGTTCCTGTTTTGGTTTATTTATTTGGTGTCGAACCTATGTTAGCCACAGCATATTCATTGTTTATTGTGGGAACGAGTAGTTTGGTAGGTGCTTTCCCTAAATACAAACAAGGTTTAATCAGTTTAAAAACAGCAATTGTTTTTGGAGTTCCCTCTATAATTGCAGTTTTTGCAACAAGGAAATTAATTGTTCCAGCTATCCCAGACGAAGTTTTTACCGTTGGATCTTTTGTGGTAACTAAAGCCATCCTAATGATGATTTTATTTGCAGTATTGATGGTGGCTGCTTCCGTTTCCATGATTCGAGATAAAAAAGCTAAAAATGACGAAAAAATTGTGGAGCAAAAATTCAATTATCCTATGATTTTAATTGAGGGATCAATAGTTGGTGTTCTTACAGGTTTAGTTGGTGCAGGCGGAGGATTTTTAATCATTCCCGCATTAGTAATGTTGAGTAAACTTCCTATGAAAATGGCAGTTGGAACTTCCCTTTTGATAATCGCCGCTAAATCATTGATTGGTTTCATTGGAGATGCTTCATCAAACGGAAACCTAATGGATTGGAAACTACTTGGGATTGTAACCAGTTTGGCTATAGTTGGAATCTTTATTGGGAATATACTATCTAAAAAAATTGATGGTAACAAATTGAAAAAAGGATTTGGATGGTTTGTTTTGGTAATGGGAGTGTACATTATCATAAATGAAATATTTCTAAAAACAGGAGGTGGACATTAATTAGATGTAAAACAAAATAATCATGAAAATCATACTCATAACAATTGGACTTTTTACAATTTTAAGTTGTAATTCTCAGGTCGAAAATGAAAAAATAGAACAAATTAATAATTCAAATACAAAAGATATGAATGCAATAATTGTAGATGTAAGAACAGTAGCTGAATGGAATGAAGGACATCCTGATTGCGCTGTAAATTTCCCACTAGATATTATAGAAACTAAAGCGGAAGAATTAAAAAAATACGACAAAGTTATTTTGGTTTGTAGAAGTGGAGCACGTGCAGGAAATGCTAAAATGCAATTGGAAGCACTTGGAGTAAAAAACATCGAGAATCTAGGAGCTTGGCAAAACGCAAAATGTGAATAAGAATTAAGGTTTATTTTTTACAATTGCAATGTACTTTTGGGGTATGTTGCAATTGTTGTTTTAATCAATTTACACAGAAACTATTATAAAATGGAAGATAATAAAAGAAGAAACTTCATCAAATCAATTGGTGTTTTAGGTGCTGGATTAGCTTTTTCAAATCCTTTATTAGCAGGTTTGGAAAACGGTAATTCGGAGTCAGAAAATCAACATAAAACCAATGAAGATGAAGAAACGGTCGTGTCATTGCTTCAAACAACTGACGTGCATTGTCAAATTCACCCGCACGATGAGCTTTTTTGGGAAAATAATCAAATAGTTTTCAGAAAAACAGGAGGGTATGCTCAACTTGCTACACTAATTAAACAATTGAAAAAGGAGAATCCAAATTCATTTTTAATTGATACTGGTGACATGTTTCAAGGAAGTGAATTAAGTGTAAAAACCAATGGAAAAGCTTTCGTTCCAATATTAAATGCCTTAAATTACGATTTGTATTTACCTGGAAATTGGGAGGTAATTTATGGGAAAAGAAGTATGCAAACGTTACTGGGAGCTTTGAATGGACCAAAAATCTGTACCAATATGTATCATGATTTGGGTAACAATCAAAAAGGGGAATTAATATTTCAGCCTTATCATATTTGGCATGTTAGTGGAATCAAAATTGGAATTTTGGGTTTTACTGATCCTTTAGTTCCAATTCGTCAAAGTCCAAATTACAGTAAGGGAATCATTTACACTAAACCAGAGGACAATTTAGCACATTACGTAGACGTTTTAAGAAATCAAGAGCAATGTGCATTTGTGATTATGATTGCCCATCTAGGACTTTCTCAACAAATTCATTTGGCAAATGCGAAAGAGTGTGAAGGTGTTGATTATATTTTTGGTGGAGATACGCATGAACGAGTTCGAAAACCAATTCAATGTAAATATTCTAAAGTTGTTGAACCAGGAGCTTTTGGATCTTTTGTCGGGAAATTAGATTTGACAATTAAAAACGGTAAAGTAATTAAAGACAGCTATGAATTGCTAGAAGTAAGTTCAAACAAACTGAAAGCTGACAAAAAAATGCAAGCGCTTTTAGCAGAAAATGAGCAAGCCTTCAAATCTGACATCAATGAAGTCATAGGTTATAGCACCATTCCACTTTACCGCTATTTTGTAGTTGAAAATCCAATTGACACCATGATTCTAAATGCACTTCATTGGAAATTTCCTGAGATTGATATTGCTTTATCAAATGGATTCAGATTTTGCCCACCTCGTACGACGGCAGATCACACGGGCAACATTCCAATTACCAATGGATTTATTTACGATATGTTGCCAGTTGACAGTACCGTTAGAACAGCAAAAGTAACAGGTAAACAATTGATGGAATGGCTCGAAAAAGAATTAAATAATGTGTTTGCTAAAGATGCTTCTAAACGATTTGGCGGTTGGGTAATCAAATTTCATGGTATGAAAGTAAAATTCAATGCTTTTGGAGAAATGGGGTCGCGGGTGCAGGACGTTGAAGTGAAAGGTGAAAAATTGGATCTTACAAAAATATATTCGATTTTAGCTTGTGAACGAGATGGTGATCCAGATGATATGTTATGTCGCATAAAAAATGTGCTTGAAGCCAAAAATACTACTTCAACTTTACATAAAGTGATGATAGAATATTTGAAAAACAACTCTCCAGTTACACCAACTTTACAGAAAAACGCACAAATATTAGATGCACCTGAAACCCTTTTAACTCAAGTAAGTGGGGTAGATTACGAGTTTAGATAAGCTAAAATTGAGACACTTGTAACTCAAGTTACCTTGTGTTTTATCAACTTGAAATAATTTTGCAGAAAAGAAACAAAAATTGACAAATATGAAAATCGAACAAATTTACACAGGATGTTTAGCACAAGGTGCATATTACATTATCAGCAATGGCGAAGCAGCAATCATTGATCCTTTGAGAGAGATTGAGCCTTACATGGAAAGATTAAAAGTGGATGGTGTCAAATTGAAATACATTTTTGAAACACATTTTCACGCAGATTTTGTATCAGGTCACTTAGATTTGAGCAAAAAAACAGGAGCGGCAATTATTTACGGTCCAAATGCCAATCCTGAATTTGAATGCATTGTTGCAAGCGACAATCAAATTTTTGAATTAGGAAACGTAAAATTCAAAGTGCTACACACTCCAGGACACACTATGGAGAGTACAACATACCTATTGGTAGATGAAAATGGAAAAGACCATGCAATCTTCTCAGGAGATACCTTGTTTTTAGGTGATGTTGGTCGTCCTGATTTGGCACAAAAAGCAGCCGATATGACGCAAGAACAATTAGCAGGTTTGTTATACGATAGTTTGATGACTAAAATTGTTCCCCTAAGTGATGACGTAATCGTTTATCCAGCGCATGGAGCGGGATCTGCTTGTGGAAAAAATATGTCAAAAGAAACCGTTGGATCAATTGGCCATGAAAGAGCGACAAATTATGCTTTGAATCAACCAAATAAAGAAGCTTTTATTCAAGCAGTAACAGATGGTTTATTACCTCCACCAGCTTATTTTGGTCACAATGTAGCGATGAACAAAAAAGGTTACGAAAATTTTGAAACCGTAAAAAGTAAAGCATTAACTCCTCTAAATCCAACTGCCTTTGAATTATTGGCTGAATCTTCAGGTGCACTTATTTTAGATACCAGAGATAGCGGAACATTTTGGAAAGGATTTGTTCCACAATCGATTAACATTGGAATTAATGGAGATTTTGCTCCATGGGTTGGTGCTTTAATTGGTGATGTAAAACAAGAAATTTTGTTGATTTCAGAGCCAGGAATGGAAGAAGAAGTAATTACTAGATTGAGTAGAGTAGGTTTTGACCACGTTCTTGGTTATTTGGAAGGTAGTTTCGATTCTTGGAAAGCTGCTGGAAAAGAAGTAGATACTATTGATCGTATTTCTGCAAAAGAATTTGAGTCTAAATTTAAATTAGAAGAATCTGTTGTAGTTGATGTTAGAAAAGAATCTGAATACGAAGCAGAACATGTTTCTGAAGCATATAGCAAACCTTTGGCTTATATTAACGAATGGACAAAAGATGTGAATCCGGAAGAACATTTCTTTTTACATTGTGCTGGTGGATACAGAAGTATGATTGCAGCAAGTATTTTACAAGCAAGAGGATATAGAAATTTTACAGAAATTGAAGGTGGTTTTAAAGCGATTGGAGAAACTTCCATCCCTAAAACAGATTTCGTTTGCCAAAGTAAAGTTTTAAAATAATTAATTTAAATAGGTGGAGTCAATAT
>JBKCGI010000049.1:0-12321 GCA_046303515.1 Flavobacteriia bacterium
TTTTAAATAGTTTAGAAAGAATACAAAAACCAAAACCATTGGAGAAAAATGAGATAGCTAAAATGTCACTTCTAGACTTAGATAAAACAGATCAATTTTATTACACATCTTATTGGAAAGGCTTGAAATCAAGACTTTTAATTCCACAAAACAAGGCTAAAAGCGATGCCGAAATCTCTTTTATTGAATATTTTTATCCAAATAAAATTGACAACATCAAATTCAAAAATAAAATTTATTCCATTCACAAAAAAACAGAAGAAAAGCGAAAAGTCATTTTGAAACGAATTAATCTCCTTGGAAACAATAATTTTAAAATAAATTTAAGAGATTATTATTCAAAACATAAAGTCATTGGATTTAAAATGATTTTCGAAGCTGACACGCTAACTAAGAACACCTTGTGGATCTCACACAATAGGAATGGTAAATGGATTAATGGTAAATCGTGGGACATTGAAAATCAGCAGCCAAAAAATCAAGGTAAAGAAAAACTGATTATTCACTACCTTGACTTATCTCAATATGACTTAAAAATAAATGACGAACTGAATCTTTATCTTTGGTCTGAAGATAAAAATTCCGAGTTTAAAATCAGCGTATTCGAGATTTTTGAAACGAAATATTAAATAATAAGTAAGTTTTTAAAAGTTCCCAAATTAATAATTATCTCAAATTAAATAATTTATGTATTTTTGAACTATTAATTATGCAAATTCAAAATTTATTTACTGTAATTTTAATATTAATTTAGTGAGGAAAATAGCAAATAAACTTAATTTTATATTGGAGAACAATCCCGTTGCATTAGTGGAAGGGGCTTTAAATACAGGGAAAAGTAGTTTTATTAAATCTCAATATCCAGATTTTGAATATCTAAGTTTGAAACAGAAAAATTTAAGAAAATTAATTTTAGCTGATCCCTATCGTTTTTTCAATGCTTATTTAGGTAAAACAATATTCGATGATATTGAAGAAATCCCTAACTTTTGCGATTTAATTATACAATATTCATTAAGTATTTACCAAACTGGAAATTATATTTTAATCAGTAATGTGAAAACTGAATGTGATTCTACTTTCATAAAAAAATGTACTTTTTTGCCGTTAGATGTAAGTGAACAAAAATTTCACAAGCGTTTCAAACTCACCTTGGAAGCAAATTGTTTACAATCAAGTTTATGGGAGGTAAAAAATTACAATTCCTATTTGAAACGAATTTTCAATGAATCTTTTTCGAAACTTGTTCGCATTCAAAATCAAACTTTACTATTCGACTTAATTCAAGAGTGCACAGCGTATGTGGATAAACCTTTAAATATAAATGCAATTTCGAAAAAAATAAAAGTATCACAGCCAACTACCGCTATTTGGTTGGATGCTTTTGAAAAAATTGGTTTAATTCATTATTTAAAACCACTTGAACTAGATTTTAACAAACGAATTATTCGCAGTCCAAAATTATACTTTTCTGATTGTGGTTTATTAGCTTATCTCTTAAATATAAAATCTCCAGAAAAACTGCTGAAAAGTGACTATTTCTTTGCCATCTATTCAAATTTTGTATTTGTAGAAATTTACAAGAAAAATGAAACTGATTTAAACCCAAAAAATCTATTTTTCTGGAAAGAATCAAATGGTCATGAAGTGAAACTTTTGAGTGAAAATCCTACTTCATTTGATATTTATGAATTTATTTCAAATCATGAAGGAAATTTAAGAAGTCGAAAGGAACTAGATTTTTTTGACGAAATTTCCGATGGAATAGTTTTATCTAAAAATATAATTTATGGTGGATATAAGAATTATTCTAAAAATGAAGTCAATTTCATTTCTTGGCAAATGATTTAAACAAAAAAAGGGAGTAAAAACTCCCTTTCAAATATCAAGTTAAAACTTAATCTTAATTTTTTGTTCCTTCAGGATTTACACTTCCTTTAATTTGCAACTTGATTGGCTCTGGTGCCGCGTTTGTAGTTACATTTATGTCTTTTGTAAAATTCCCTACTCTTTTAGTATCATACTTTACTGAAATAACTCCTGTTTTTCCAGGCTTGATTGGCTCCTCAGGTTTTTGAGCAGTTGTACAACCACAAGATGTTCCCACGTTTGTTACGATAATTGGTGTTTTACCATTGTTCTTGAATTCAAATGTAAAAGTTTCATCAGCACCATAAACAATTCCATTACGTTCAATAACTAATGTTTTAAATGCTACAGCTTCTTTCTTTGGTTTTTTCGCTTTAGTTGCTTTTTTAGTAGTTTCTTGAGAAAAACTAGCGAAAGAAACTCCAAATGTCAATAAAATAAATAATAACGATTTCATAATTTTAATATTTTCTACAAGATTACAATTAAATTTTCTAATTTTATAAAAATTGACAAAAAAATAACAATATTTTTCACCGTAAATAAATAAGCAATTTGACGTATGGTGCAAAAAGACTTTAAAATCTAAATTTGTGAGTACAAAAACAGTTCAAATGATTAAAGTTTCAATTGCAGAGGATAATTCGTTATTAGCAAAGAGTATAGAAGAGAAATTAAGTTTCTTTCCTGATCAAATTAAATTCAAATACAGAGGCATCAACGGAAAAGATATGTTACAACGTTTGGAACAAGACTCAAACATTGATGTAATTTTAATGGATATTCAAATGCCTGAAATGGACGGAATTGAAGCTACAGCTGTTATCAGTCAAAAATATCCGCATATAAAAGTAATTATGTTGACGGTTTTAGACGACGAAACTCACATTTTTAAAGCGATTCAAGCGGGTGCAAATGGCTATATTTTAAAAGATGAACCTCCAAAAAAACTATTGGAAGGCATTCAAGATATTTTAGTTGGAGGAGCACCAATGTCAGCTGGAATAGCTCTAAAAGCTTTGAAATTATTAAGAAACCCATTAGATATAACTGAAGAAATAAATCCAGATGAAAAAGTTATTTTAACATCAAGAGAAACTGACGTTTTAGAGCAATTGTGCAAAGGTTTTGAATACAAACAAATAGCAGACTTTTTAAATATTTCACCTGCAACAGTGCGAAAACATATCGAGAATATTTATTCAAAATTACAGGTACATAATAAGGTTGAAGCAATTCAAAAAGCTACCAAACAACGCTTAGTTTAATCAGCAAAATAATAATCTATCACATCGACAATTGAAGGAAAAGTTTCTTCCCTTAGTTCCATTACTTTATCTTTCTTTAACCATTTAGCTTTGGTAATCCCTTCTTCTTTTTGAGCAGATAATTTCTTCTTGCCATCAAAATTCAAAGCATACCAATATGTTTTTTTGATTGTAGGTTTTCCGTCATAAACATAAGTATGGTAAGTAATTGTTATTAATTCCTCTACCTTTTCACAAAAAATACCGCATTCTTCCTCAATTTCGCGAATGGCAGATTCTTCAGGAGATTCTCCTTCCTCCATTTTTCCTTTTGGAATGTCCCAAATACCATTTCGCTTGATAAAAAGATATTTTTCTTTTCGACGAACGATGCCCCCTGCAGCCTCAACAAAATCAAAATCCTCAAAAAAGGTCGAAATTCCCTCTTCAGGCTTGTCTGAAAAAAGCATTATTGGTACATTTTTTAAAGAATTGTTCAAAAGTGAAAGAACGTATTCTTTATTAGTGTTTGCAAGACTTTGACGAATAAAAATCCCATCTAATGATTGAATTTTTTCAACATTGACGAAAAATAATGGTTTGTTTTGAATAAAAACTTTGTACATTTGCGCTATGAAATTGAACAACGACCGAGCATATAAACTAGCCGAATTTTTACTACAAATTAAAGCAATTAAATTACAACCAACAAATCCTTTCACTTGGGCGTCCGGTATTAAATCTCCAATTTATTGTGATAATCGTAAAACTCTTTCATTTCCTAAAGTAAGAACTTACATCCGCCAATCATTTGCAGAAATGATTACAGAAAAGTTTGGTAAACCTGATGTTATTGCAGGTGTAGCAACTGGAGGAATAGCTCACGGTGTATTAGTTGCTCAAGATTTAGGAATACCATTTATTTACGTTAGAAGTACACCAAAAGCTCATGGCTTAGGCAACCAAATTGAAGGATATTTTGAAGAAGGTCAATCAGTTGTTGTCATAGAAGATTTAATTTCAACAGGAGGAAGTAGCCTTGAAGCTGTAAAAGCACTTCGAGAAGCAAAGTTAAATGTTAAAGGTTTAGCAGCGATTTTTACATATGGTTTCGATGAATCTGTTGCAAATTTCAAACAAGCAAAATGTCCATTTGAAACTTTAACTAATTATGATTTCTTGATGGAACAAGCTACCAAGAAAAAATACATTAACGAAACTGACGTAGAATCACTTGTGGAATGGCGTCAAAGTCCTTCAACTTGGATGAAATAATTACATTATTATGGTAATTGAAAGTAATAAGGTAATTGTTAATCAAAATATTCAAACTGTTTTTGATTTTTTGAAAGACACCAACAATATCGTTGAGCTTTTGCCACAAGATAAAATCTCCGACTGGAAATCTGACGAATTAAATTGCTCCTTCAAAGTTCAAGGTGGAATTATAATTTCATTTGAGCAAGTTAATTTAGAAGAACCAACAAAAATCTTTTTAAAATCAGGGCAAAAGGCTCCATTTCCATTCACTCTAACTATTTTTCTTGAAGAAAAAGGAACTGAAACAGAAGGTTTTTTAAAATTTGACGGTGAAGTAAATATGTTCCTAAAAATGATGGTGCAAGGACCTTTAGAACATTTATTTAATTTTATGTCTGATAAATTGAAAGCTAAATACGCTTAACTTTTAATTCTTTCCAAGAACACAATTTCCTTATTCTGATATTTTTTAATCTCATCTTTTACTTGGATTAATATTTGCCCATTTAATTCTACCCCGTGAATAACCCCAATAAAACTTCCTTTTTCGTCTTGAAATTGTGATTCTTTTTGATACAACCATAAATTTTGCAAATAAGCTGATTGAATAGAATTAAAGTCAAAAGAAATTAATTTTGAATACCAAAAATTAAGTTTCTCAACTAACACGAATATAATTTCGCGCAAAATAAATTCATTTGCACATATTTTTGCTAAGCTAGTTGCATTGTAATCACCAAATTCAAGCTGATTGATATTAATTCCTAAACCAACGATACTACTTCTTATTTTTTCACCTTGTAATTGATTTTCAATTAAAATTCCAGCAATCTTGGAAGAAGAATAAACAATGTCGTTTGGCCATTTTATCTCAAACCCAGTATGGAAATGATTCAAAAAATCAACGCATGCCAAAGAAATAACTTGATTTAATGCGAAATGTTGACTTACTGCTAAATTGTCATGCTCTAAATAACAACTCAAAGTTAGATTTTTATAGGGTTCACTGTCCCATTTTGCTCCCCTTTGACCTTTACCAGCCTCTTGACTTTCTGCCAAAATTACCGTTCCATGTTGGATTTTACCTTCTGATTCAAGATTGGCAACATAATTGTTCGTAGAATCAAGCGTATCTTTGTATATAATTTTTCTGCCAATCATTAAGTGAATTTTTGTTA
Source organism: Flavobacteriia bacterium (assembly GCA_046303515.1). Taxonomy (GTDB): domain Bacteria; phylum Bacteroidota; class Bacteroidia; order Flavobacteriales_D; family Crocinitomicaceae; genus M2408. The sequence continues at coordinate 5,555 of JBKCGI010000049.1, forward strand.
AGAAAGCTACAAATTATGCTTGTAAATATAAAAAATAAATTAGTTTTGTAAAACTTTTAAAAATTGATGTACAAATTACAAACACAAATAGACTCTGAACTTCTTTGCAATACAATTGTTGAAGGAATGCAAGAGAACAAAGCCAAAGACATAGTTGTTTTAGACTTAAGAAATATTCACTCTGCAGTAACTGATTTTTTTGTTATTTGTTCAGGTGAATCTTCCACTCAGGTAGATGGAATCAATAACACGGTTGTTAGACACACGAGAAAAATATTGAAAGAAAAACCATGGCATCAAGAGGGAAAAGGAAATTCTGAATGGGTTTTATTGGATTATGTAAACGTGGTAGCGCATATTTTCTACAAAGACGCTAGATCATTTTATGATTTAGAAGATTTGTGGGCAGACGCAATTAGAACAGATATTCCTAATTTGGATTAAACAAAATTATAATGGAGAATAATAATCAAGATAAAAAGAAAAACCAAAACTCCATTTATTGGATTTATGGAATTATTGCGCTTTCAATAGTTGCTTTCTCAATCTATTCAAGCGGGTCATCGAGTGTTTTTATCAAATCGCAATCAACTTTTTTCGCTTTAGCTGATTCAAGTTACGTTACCGATGTTAAATTAGTTAACCGAGTGCGAGTTGATTTTAAATTAACCGAAGAAGGTAGAGAATATGTTTTAAAAAGTGGAGACAAGCAATTTACCCCTTTGAAAACTGCACTAAAATCTTCTAGCAAATCAAAATTAGCGAGTAAAAACCCTGTTTTTCAATTGAATTTATCCGATGCTGGAAATTTCCTAGATAATTTGGACAAAACCAATGAAAGCTTAAAAACCTTAGGTAAAAAGCAAATTGATCCTACTCCGACTGAGGAAGTTAATTACATTGGAGGAATTCTAAACTTCTTACTACCAATCATTATTTTGATTGTGATCTGGATGTTCGTTATGCGACGAATGACTGGCGGCGGCGGCGGAGGTGGCGGTGGTCAAATCTTCAACATTGGAAAATCTCGTGCTCAAGTATACGAAAAAGGCAAAACTACAAATGTTACATTTAAAGATGTTGCTGGTTTAACAGGAGCAAAAGAAGAAATTCAAGAAATAGTAGAATTCCTAAAAAATTCAAAAAAATACACAGAATTAGGAGCCAAAATTCCGAAAGGAGCTTTACTTGTTGGCCCTCCGGGAACAGGTAAAACATTATTAGCTAAAGCGGTCGCTGGTGAAGCAAAAGTGCCTTTTTTCTCACTTTCTGGGTCAGATTTCGTTGAGATGTTCGTTGGTGTTGGTGCATCACGTGTAAGAGACTTATTCAAACAAGCAAAAGAAAAAGCTCCAGCAATCATTTTTATTGATGAAATTGATGCTATTGGTCGTGCTAGAAGTCGTGGAAACGGTTTTGGAGCTAACGATGAAAGAGAAAACACTTTAAATCAGCTGTTAACTGAGATGGATGGTTTTGGCACAAACTCAGGTGTGATTATATTGGCAGCAACCAATAGAGCTGACGTATTAGATAGTGCATTGATGCGTGCTGGACGTTTCGACAGACAAATATATGTTGACATGCCGGACATCAATGAACGTAAAGAAATTTTCATGGTTCACCTTAAACCTTTGAAATTAGAAAAAGACATTGATATTGATTTCTTAGCAAAACAAACTCCAGGTTTTTCTGGTGCAGATATTGCAAATTTATGTAATGAAGCAGCCTTAATTGCTGCAAGACATGGAAAAACTCAAGTTGAAAAACAAGATTTCTTAGATGCTGTTGACAGAATTGTTGGTGGTTTAGAAAAGAAAAATAAAATCATCACAAAACACGAAAAACGTGCTATTGCTTTTCACGAAGCTGGTCACGCTACAACATCTTGGTTGTTAGAGCATGCCTCTCCATTAGTAAAAGTTACAATCGTACCAAGAGGTCAATCTTTAGGTGCTGCATGGTATCTTCCAGAAGAAAGAAGCATTACTACAACTGAACAAATCTCAGACGAAATGTGTTCTGCTTTGGGTGGACGTGCTGCAGAAGAATTAATCTTCGGAAAAATTTCAACAGGAGCATTAAGTGATTTGGAAAAAGTTACCAAACAAGCTTATGCAATGGTTAGTATTTATGGTTTAAACAAAAAAATTGGAAATCGTTCTTACTATGATTCTCAAGGACGCGAATCATTCACAAAACCTTATTCTGAAGAAACTTCTCGAATAATAGATGAAGAGGTAAGCATCTTGATTGAATCTCAATATCAAAGAGCTTTACAATTATTGACAGATAATAAAGATAAATTAACTACTTTAGCTGAAAAATTATTAGAAAAAGAAGTTATATTTAAAGAAGATTTGGAACTTATTTTCGGAAAACGTCAGTGGATGAATGAAACTGAAAAAGAAGAAGAAGAGCAACTGAATTTAGATCGAGAAAAACTTACTACTGAGACTACAGAAATAATTGAGAACGAAAACCCTATTGAAAATGGGACTATTCAAGACACTGAAGAACCTATTCAGTAAAGATATTAAACATCATAATGCGCGGAATTTCGTTGAGATTCTGCGCACTACTGATAAAGATTTAGCTTGTAAAACTAAATCAAAATTGGAGAAATTTAAAATTCCGGTTTATGAAATTGACCATCAAAAATCAAATGACTCAAGTTCACAGAAAATAATTTTACGTATTCCTGAAAAATATCTATCACAAGCAAATACAATTTTAAAAGATTAATGAATAACACTTTATTAAGAGCAATTACTGGCTTTTTTTTTGTTGCCAGTATTTTATTACCAATTTGGTTTAACAATTATATTGCTGTTGGAGTTTTTTCAATCTTTTTTATTGCAGCACTAATTGAATTCGGAAATTTATTCAATACCCACGCTAAAATTGAATTCAATAAAGTAGGCTTTCTTGTCTCTTCAATATTAATTTATGCATTATCTGCTTGGATTATCCTATATTCATTTGATTATTTCTTGTTTACTTTAATTATTCCTGTTGTTTTTTTATTTATTCTTAGTGAATTATGGAGGAATAAAAAGGAACCAATTTACAATATTTCTACTTCGATTTTTGGACTTTTTTACATTCTAGTTCCATTCATTTTAATTTTACTACTTGTACAAATAAATGAAAATAGTAAGCATCTACTTATTGGTATGTTTTTACTGATATGGTCCAATGATACTTTCGCATACTTATCTGGAAGAATATTTGGCAAAACAAAATTATTTGAACGTATTTCTCCCAAAAAAACGTGGGAAGGAACACTTGGAGGAATCATCGTCACCATTGGAATTGGAATTTTATTCGGAATGCTAAACAACGGCAATTTATTCTATTTTTGGATTGTTTCTGCATGCATCGTTGCTCCATGTGCTATTTTTGGAGACCTACTTGAATCCTTAATGAAAAGAAATCTAAACATCAAAGATTCTGGAAATATTCTTCCAGGGCATGGAGGAATCTTAGATCGTTTTGATGCAACGCTTTTTACTGTACCATTCTTTTTTACATGGGTGCTGATTTACAACCTTTATTTTTCCTGATTAATAAATAGGAATATATTTTTACCTTTGCACAAAATTTTATTGTATGAAAATTCACCGCGAAGGATATTTAATCATTTTTATAGCTTTTTTACTTTTAGGCTCAATCCATGTTGGAAACTACTTCTTGTATCAATATACTGAATGGTTGTGGTTGTATATTTTATTAATCTTCGGTGAACTTGTAATGATGTATTTGGTTGTTCAATTCTTTAGAATTCCAAATATCAAATGTGTTTACGATGAATTTGACGTGATGTGTCCTGCAGATGGTAAAGTCGTTGTAATAGAAGAAGTTGAAGAAACGGAATACTTTAAAGACAAACGCATTCAAATTTCAATTTTCATGTCTCCTTTGAATGTTCACGCGAACTTTAACCCAATTTCTGGAATCATTAAATATGTCAAATATCACAAAGGTTTATTCCTTGTAGCATGGCATCCAAAAAGCAGTACAGACAACGAACGTTCTACATTTGTTATTGAGCACAAAAACGGACAAGAGGTATTATTCAGACAAATTGCAGGAGCAGTTGCTAGAAGAATTTGCTACTATGTTCGAGAAAATCAAGAAGTTAAAACTGGAGAAGAATATGGTTTTATCAAATTTGGATCTCGAATTGACGTTTTTTTACCCCTAGATTGTGAAATAAATGTTAAAATTGGTGAAATTGTCAAAGGAAGGGTTACAAAACTTGGAGAATTGAAAAAAACGTCCTAAATTTACAACATAAATCAAAAAAAATTATAATTATGAAAAAAGTATTTGTTGTTTTATCATTAATGATGTTTGTTGGATCAATGACTTCAACTGCTATCGCTGCTTCTAACGGAACTTTAACTGAGATCAAAAAGAACGACGATAAAAAGAAAAAGAAAAAAGCAAAAAAAGGTTCTTGTTGTGCTACTGAGAAAACAACAACTAAATCTTGTTGCTCAAAAGGTACAAAAACTGAAACTGAGAAAAAATAATTTTCACATCATATTTGTAAAAAAAGAACTATCTTCGGATGGTTCTTTTTTTTTGCTTAAAATTTGAAATATGAATACTGATCAAAGAATTGATGTTTATATTGATAAATCTCAAGATTTCGCCAAAGAAATTTTAATTGAAATCAGACGAAGAGTGCACGAATTTTGTCCCAATGTGGAAGAAACAATGAAATGGAGTTTTCCTAACTTCATGTATAAAGGTAAAATTTTATGTAGCATGGCTTCATTCAAAAACCATTGTAGTTTTGGGTTTTGGTTGGCTCCACTCATGCAATCTAGTGAATTAAAATCGGGAGCTATGGGTGATTTTGGAAAAATGACTTCTATTAATGATTTACCTTCGATTGATATTTTTAAAACAATGCTTTTTGAAGCAATGGAATTGACAGATGCTGGAAAAACAATTCCAAAAGCGACGAAAAACGCAACAGAATTAATTGAATCTCCAGATTTATTAAAATGTTTAGCAACAAAGGAAAAAGCGCTAAGTAAATACAATTCTTTTCCACCTAGTCACAAAAAAGAATATAACCAATGGATTTTAGAAGCTAAAACAGATACAACACGCGATAAACGTATTGCTCAAGCTCTGGAGTGGATCAGTGAAGGAAAAGGTAGAAATTGGAAGTATGAGAAATGTTAGAATATTAAAGATTCGGATTTCACTTCTTTTCTAATTTTTCACAATTTTTAACCCAATATTGTTCAATCCCCATAAAATCATAAAAATTATAAACTTTCAAAAGTTTTAATTTATTTTTTGATTGCATGTCAATTTTATATAATTCAATGCTTTTAGGCTCCTTTATAGTGTCAAATTCACAGCCAATTTCTTTAATAAAAGCAATGTCAATTAATTCATCATTTTCAATTTTACTTAAAAAGCTTTCAAAATCGCTACCTGCGCAACCTACAGCGGTATAGGTGAAATAATAATTTTTATTTGGGATTTTTTTAAGTAAAATATCACAATTTATTAAATGTTTAAAATTTTTAGTCTTTTTATTGTAAATATAATATTCACATTGATTTGCAGTATTACTTATAATATCAACTTTTAAATCTGTAAAATTATCTTGATTTAAATCTACTAATTCTAAATTAAAATAGTGATTTTGCAATTTTACGATGGTATCTCCATTTAGTTTTGTTAAACAATAAAAACGACCTTCTTTTTTGAATTGAATCAATTGCTGCCCATTTACAAAAATTGTATCCGAGATAAAATCATTGTCGCTATTTCCTGATGGAACTTTATTATTTCGATTTTTTTCATTAACACATGTACAAATTAAAAAAGATGAAACAAATAATAAAATGAAAGCTTTCATATCTTTTCTTTTTAGTCACAAAACAAAGTCATCCAATTTAACAAACTCATTGGTTTCATAATTGATCGAAATAATTTCATGTTGTAAACCATTCGAAATCGCAATAACTGGAACTTGTAACTGATTGTTGTAATGAATAATCTGTTGCACCACTTTTAAATTCAAGTTGATTTCAGGAGCTTTACATTCAATTAAAATTCGTGGCTTCAATTCGCTGTCAAAAACAACCAAATCACAACGACGCTTTTGTTTGTTAGCCTTAATTTCAATTTCAGAAGCAATCAAACCCTTTGGAAATTTTTTGTGGTAAACTAAATAGTGTATCAAATGCTGTCTCACCCATTCTTCAGGAGTTAATACCAAATTTTTCTTGCGAATTTCACACCACACATAAACAGAATTATCCTTTTTAGATAACTTCAAATTTGCCATGGGTAAATTAAGGGGTGTGAACATAAAAATGAAAATTATTCATGAATTATTAAATCGTCATTTCCCAATTCAATTAGAGAGTGTTCCACAAACAATTCATTAATCAAATCAAAATTATTTTCAAAAATTGTCAGTAAATCCCTATTATTAATATTCCCAGTTGTAATCAATAATAATTTTTTAGGATTTTTTTTAATAAAATAAGAATCTAAAAAATCTGAATCTTTAGAAATAATAATTCTATTTTCAATACGAGCAATCCTTCTAATTTCATCATCACTTGTTAAATCTTTATCTTTTAAATCTAATGTATGAATTACATCAAAGCCTTTTAAACTTAAAAATTTTGAAACTCGGAAACTCAACTGAGCATCAACGATATATTTCATGCCCTTAATTTATGTATAGACTTAACTTTAAGTAATTTAGAAGCATAAAGCAGGCA
>JBKCGI010000050.1:0-18287 GCA_046303515.1 Flavobacteriia bacterium
CTATAGCTCCAATCCATAACTTTAAATCTGGATTTACAGGGTTTTTTATAAGGACAGTTGCTTTAGAGTCTTTCAAGGCATCTGCAATGTTTTGAACACTGAAAGGATTCACGGTTGTTCTAGCTCCAATCCACAGGATGTCAACATCAAAATGTAGTGCATCCTCAACGTGTTTTTCTGTCGCAACTTCTGTCGCAATTTTCAAGCCTGTGAGTGTTTTTGCTTTCGACAACCAAGCAAGACCTCTCGTACCAGGACCTTCAAAGCCACCCGGATTTGTTCTAGGTTTCCAGATTCCTGCTCTCAAAACATTTACAATTCCTGTTTCTTTAAGTTCTGCAGCTGTTTTTAATAATTGTTCCTCACTTTCAGCGCTGCATGGTCCAGCAATTAAAAGTTTTTTTTGGGTTAAAATATTTTCAGACATAATTAATTTAATATTGGGTTAGCGAGAGAAATCTTTTCTCCTTTATAAATTCCTAAAACTTTAAAGCTTTTTACAATTTTTTCTACTTCTTCAAGTGCGCTTTCAAGATCGTTTTTAGATTTGAATTCTATATCCAAATGAAATGCATATTGATTTGGGTTATTTGGAATTGGTACGCTTTGTATTTTTGTAAGATTCAGATTGTAATTTTTAAGAATTATTAAAATTTCTGAAAGCGATCCAACCTGATTATGTGTAACTAAATTTAGCGATACTTTATCAGCTCCGTCAATAAAATCTTCACCTTTACTCAATATGTAAAAACGCGTGTAATTGATTTTTTCGTCACAAACATTGTTTTCAATTATTTCAAGGTTATATTTTGTAGCCACTGCTGGTCCAGCTATAACACCAAGCGTATTTCCTTTTTGATTTAAAATTAGTTCTGCCGAAGTTGACGTGTCTTTAAATTCTGTTACCTTAACATTATCAAGATTTGACAAGTAGTCTTGGCATTGACCAAGTGCCATTGGGTGTGAAATGATTTCGGTAATATCTTCTAATTTGGTTCCCGGTTTAGCAAGTAATTTTAATTCTATCGGTAAGTATGTTTCTCCGATAATTTTTAAATTAAATAAATCAATTAGTTGATAATTTAATAAAATGCTTCCGGCAACTTTATTTTCAATGGCAATAATTCCATAATCTACCATGTTTTTAGAGAGTTTATCGCAAACTTCTCTGAAGGATCCACATTCCAAAATTGTAATATCTTCACCGAAATATTTTTTGGCCGCTAGGTCGTGGAAGGAGGCAATTGAACCTTGAATTGCAATGTTGTGATTTCTCATAATTTATAATAGATTTATGTTGTTTAGTTTGGATTCAGCTTTTATATCTTCACTCCAAATACTTGATTGAACTTCTCCGATGTGCTTTTTTCTTAGTAAATACATGGAAATTCTTGATTGACCAATTCCACCACCAATCGTTTGAGGTAAATTACCTTTTAATAATTCCTGATGCCAGTAAAGTTCTTTTCTTTTGGACTCTCCGCTGATGTTCAATTGATTTTCTAATGCTTCTTGATTAACTCGAATACCCATTGATGAAACTTCAAAAGCACTATCAAGCAAGGGGTTCCATAAAAGAATATCTCCATTCAAACCTTTATGTTTTTCTGAAGTTGGAGTAGACCAGTCGTCATAATCTGGGGCACGACCATCATGAGCCTCTCCATTACTCAATTTTCCACCAATTCCGATTAAGAAAACAGCTCCATATTTTTTTGCAATTTCATTTTCTCTTTCTTTTGATGTTAGACTAGGGTAATCAGCTAAAACATCCTCTGAATGTAAAAAAGTAATGTTGTCTGGAAGTATTGCTTCAATCCCATATTTTTTCTCCAAAATTGATTCTACCTCTTTGATTGCTGCATATATTTTTAAAACAGTTTCCTTAAGGTAGTCTAAATTTCTTGATTCAATTCCTATAACCTTTTCCCAGTCCCATTGGTCCACATAAACACTATGGATGCGAGATAAGTCTTCGTCAGGACGCAACGCTCTCATGTCGGTGTATAGTCCTTGCTCAGCGGAAGCTTCAATTTGTTTCAATTTATATCGTTTCCATTTTGCTAAGGAATGAACAATTTCTACTTTTTTAGCAGGAAGGTCTTTAATTTTTACGCTTACAGGATTTTCAATTCCATTTAAGTCATCATTTATTCCGGTACCTTGCTCAACAATTAAAGGTGCTTCAACTTTAATTAGGTTTAAATTTGCTGCCAATCTTGTTGCGAATTCTTGTTTGATTTCAGAGATCATTTTTTCGGTTTCATATACCGAAACCTTTTTGTTTTCAATTGTTGTACTCATTTTATTAAATTTTAAAATAAAAAAAGCCCTCCACTGAAGTGGAAGGCTTAAAACTAACTTAATAACTATAACCTTCCTTTAATTTTTAAAGTGATTAAAAAAGAAAAAGAAATTGTTAATTGTTATCATTCTAACTAAACTATGCTATAAAACTCAGGGACAAAGTTATGTCATTTTAGTGTTTGAAAATCGGTTTTGGACAAAAGTGTTAAATGTATTTTTGTATTTTGTATATTTTTAAAGTATTGTAAATGAATTTATTAATTACATTTTTGTGAATTTATAAATAGGACAAAATTGTTTAAATGTACTCAAACAGGGTGGGAAATTTTAAATTAATTTTTTACCTACTAGGACAAATGTTAAATTGGGTTTAAAAAAAACCTCAAATTTCTAATTTTGAGGGCCAAAATAGCTTTTGTAAAAGTGCAATTGCAACAAAATACATGAAATCTAGAAAGCCATTTTCATAATCTTGAATTAAAAAACTACCAAATGTGAGAATTGTAAAAAGGATTAAGCTGATTTGAAAACCCCAATTTGTAAATTTTGTCTCAACATTTTCTTTGAATTCTCCAGAAGCTAGAGCTAAAATGAAGAATAATGGTCCAAGAAATTCCAAAATAGTTATCGTAAGATATGAAATTAGAATACCATAGGGAATTTTATTGATTATACTATTGTCAAACTTAGAATGAAACCATTCAGGTGGAAATTTATCTGAAACTTTATGAATTGCTGGAGTTAAAAGTAAAATGATTAAAAGAATTAAAATATTTATTTTTTTCATTGTTAATATTATTAATTGTTAGTAAAGTATTGTTTAATTTCTATTTATATTTTTTGATTAAGGATTCTAGATTCATTCTAAAAATTTGAGTCATAGATTTACAGTTCAAAAAATCAAGGTTTTTATGATGTTGTGAAAGTTCTGTTTTGAGTTGATTTATTTTTTCTGGCGTCGAAAGTATTTCCTTGTCCATTGTTTCAAGGAGATCATTTAACATATGTTTCTCATGTTTCATTCTTCTCACGATTCGCGATTGTTCTTCAATTTGATATTGAAGGATGGTTTGCGCATTTAATGTTTTTAATGAGAGGTTAACAAAGGCGATGTTTTCTTTGTAAAATTGCGGAAGATAGAGATTTTTTCTTCCTTCATAACATTGTTGGTCAAAATCTATAGATCGAATTCTATATTGCACATCATCAAAATCATGTGTTATTTCAACGACAAAGTTGTATGCCCTCATGTCACCTAAAAGAGTGTAAAAACATCTTTCATTAAATTTAATAAATTCTTTTGCTAGGCGAGTTAAATTAGTCTTGTGATGATTTAGTTCTGTGTTGATATAATCATCTCCTGGGATTCCTGAAATATGTTCTTCTACTAGTGTATTTTTATCAATGAAGTAATTTACTTTGTTCGGAGATAAAATATCTTCAATTTCTAAACCAAAAATTCGCGAAATATCAGTTTTTTTCACGTAAAAGTAATCATAATTATCATTGAAGTTATTGATGATTTTGATCCGAAAGGGGTTAGAGTTTCCGAATAAACAATAGTCAATTCTATCAACTCTTAAATGTTCTATCACCGTGATGTCTCCCTCAGTTTTTAGAAGGGAATAAATATAGCAAAGTGCATTATTTATTTCTGAAAAATCTTCTTGATTATACATTACTGAAATCCATAAGGTGTCTCCAAGTGGAAATGAATCTTGGTATCTAAGTAAGGATTCATAGGAAAGTGGTAATTTAAAAGTACGTCCATACTTTTTAAGGTAGCGTTGGACGTTACTTGTTAAGGGAAAACACTTTTTTTTAGTTGATATTTCATTCATTTGATAAAATTATGATTTTTTTCGCTGATTTAAAATAGCTAAGACATCCTCCAAAGCAAAATCTTTCGCCTTAAGTAAAATCAAATAGTGAAAAAGTAAATCAGCTGATTCGTTTAAAAATAGTTCTTTGTCATTTCCTAAAGCTTCAATCACTACCTCAACTCCTTCTTCACCAACTTTTTGGGCAATTTTATTGATGCCTTTTTGTTTTAAACTTGAAATGTATGAATTTTCAGGTTCTTTATCAAAACGTTCTTGAATTGTTTTTTCTAAATCTTCTAAAATGGCAAAGGAGGTTTTGTTTTCATTATTCCAACAAGTTTTTGAGCCCGTGTGACAAGTTGGACCAATCGGATTCACGAGACATAACAATGAATCTTTGTCGCAATCTAATTCAATAGAAACTAAATTAAGAAAATTTCCGCTTTCTTCTCCTTTTGTCCACAAGCGATGTTTTGTTCTCGAATAAAAGGTAACTTTTTTGCTTTCAATAGTTTGTGAAAACGCTTCTTCATTCATGTAGCCAAGCATCAGAACTTGTAAGGTTTGAGCGTCTTGAACGATACATGGCACAAGGCCATCTGATTTTTTGAAATCTATTTCGTTTATATTTATCATCTTATTTCTATTTTATTATTTTTTAAATAGGTTTTTAAGTCAGGAATTTTAATTTCTCCAAAATGAAAAACACTTGCCGCCAAAGCCGCATCAACATTACTTTCCAAAAATACATCTTTGAAATGTTGCATGTTTCCGCATCCACCAGAGGCAATAATTGGTACATTGACAAGTTCAGCCAATTTTTTCAAAGCTTCTATAGCAAAACCATTTTTAGTTCCGTCGTGATCCATTGAGGTAAATAAAATTTCACCAGCTCCTAAGTCTACAGCCTTTTTTGCCCAGGCGAATAATTCTAAATCTGTTTCAATTCTTCCTCCATTCAAAAATACTTTCCAATTACCATCAATTAATTTTGCATCAATGGCAATTACTACACATTGGTTGCCAAATTTTTGAGCTAACTCTTGAATCAATTTTGGGTTTTTAACTGCTGACGAATTCACACTGATTTTATCTGCGCCATTTTTTAATAATAATGAAGCATCGTCAACACTTGCAATTCCACCTCCAACAGTAAAGGGGATGTTGATGGCTTGTGCAACATTTTTCACCATTTCAAGCATGGTTTTTCTGCCTTCGTGAGTTGCTGTAATGTCTAAAAACACAAGTTCGTCAGCACCATTTTGGGAGTAAATTTTCGCTAATTCGACAGGGTCTCCTGCATCTATCAAACCTTCAAAATTGATGCCTTTAACAGTGCGGCCATTTTTGATATCTAGGCAGGGAATTATTCTTTTTTTAAGCATAATTTTAAATTAAATTTGATTGTGCTAATTGTGCCAATTCTTCTAAGTCAATTTTATTTTCATATATTGCTTTTCCAATTACTACAGCGGGAATTTTATTTTGATCCAATTCCATTACATCTTCAATTTTTGAAACTCCACCGCTTGCAATGAGATCAATTTGAGGAAATTGCTCCATGATTTGATTGTATAAATCGAAGGATGGGCCCGTTAAAGTGCCATCTTTTGAAATGTCAGTGCATAAAACATTGCTAATTCCTAGAGCTACATATTCTTCAATAAAATCAAATAAATCAATCGATGAAGTTTCAAGCCAACCACCGACGGCAATTTTTAGATCATGTACATCAGCACCCAAGATAAATTTATCGGCTCCGTATTTTTCAATCCAAGATTTAAAAAGTGTTTTGTCTTTAACTGCCAGACTTCCAATCGTAACTTGTTTTGCGCCTGCATCCAAAACTGCTTTTAAATCAGCTTCTGTTTTCACTCCGCCACCAAAATCGATGTTTAAATTGGTTTCCGAACAAATTTGTTTTAAGGTTTCTAAGTTGCGAACTTGACCTGCCTTTGCTCCGTCTAAATCAACTAAATGTAGAAATTTAAATCCTAATTTCTCATAATTTCTAGCTAATTCGACTGGTGAATAATCGTAAGTTGTTTGCTGGGAATAATCGCCTTTTGTTAGTCTGACACATTTTCCGTCGATGATATCTATTGCTGGAATAATTTTCATTTGTTATTTTTTAAATTTGATTCAAAAAGTTAGTTAGTATTTTGTTCCCAACCTCACCACTTTTTTCTGGGTGAAATTGGCAAGCGAAAAAATTGTCCTTTTGGAGTGCAGCACTGAATTTTTCTTGATATTGACAACTTGCAATGGTATATTTAGAAATAGGAGCAAAATAGCTATGTACAAAATAAACATCTTCTTGCACGTTTTCTAAAATACTTTTTGTCTCAATCAAATTGTTCCAACCCATGTGAGGTACTTTGAATTTGGGATCAAATTTTACGACTTTTAGGTCTTCAAAAATGCCAAGTCCATCAGTATTTCCCTCCTCAGTGTGTTGACACATCAGTTGCATACCAAGGCAAATTCCCAAAACTGGTTGTTTGAGTTTCGGAAGCAAAAGGTCAATTTGAGTTTTTTTCAATTGAGCCATCGCATCTTCAGCATGACCAACTCCTGGAAAAATAACAAAGTCGGAAGACTTTATTTCTTCTATATCAGCTGAAAGTATGGCGTTTTTGCCCAATCTTTCGAAGGCTGCTTTCACAGAGAAAACATTTCCAGCTCCATAATCTATAATTGTAACTTTCATTTTTATTTGCTTAGAGTAATCCTTTTGTTGAAGGTAGTGTTGCGTTTCTTCCTTCTCTTTTTTTAGCCATTTTAATTGCTTTTGCAAAAGCCTTGAAAATAGATTCAATTTTATGGTGCTCGTTTTCACCTTCGACTTTTACGTTTAAATTACATTTGGCTCCGTCTGTAAAAGATTTGAAGAAGTGGTAAAACATTTCAGTGGGCATTTTCCCAATTAATTCTCGTTTAAAAACGGCATCCCAAACGAGCCAATTTCTCCCGCCAAAATCAATTGCAACTTGGGCAAGACAATCATCCATGGGTAAACAAAAACCGTAGCGCTCTATACCCAATTTGTTTCCTAAAGCCTGAGCAAAACATTCACCTAATGCAATGGCTGTATCTTCAATGGTGTGGTGTTCATCGACTTCCAAATCACCTTTCACTTGTATTTCTAAATCCAATTGGCCGTGTCGCGCAATTTGGTCTAGCATGTGGTCAAAAAATGAAATTCCAGTCTCAATCTTTGATTTTCCAGTTCCATCTAAATCGAGTTGAATTGAAATGTCAGTTTCATTTGTTTTTCTCTTATAACTTGATGTTCGATCTCCCAGTTTTAAGAAAGTGTAAATTTCTTCCCAATCGCAACTTTCAAGTGCAATACAACTTTTTAATTCTTCTTCTTTGGAGTTCACTTCATTTTTGCCAGGATCATTTTCATTTTTCATGTAAATTGCTTTCGCATTGAGGTTTTTGGCTAATTCTACATCTGTTAAACGATCTCCAATTACAAATGAGTTTTTTAGGTCGTATTCCTCTGAAAAGTATTTTTGTAGTAAACCCGTTTTTGGTTTGCGCGTAGCTGCATTTTCGTGAGGAAAGGTTTTGTCTATGCATTCTTCAGAAAAATAAATTCCTTCAGATTTTAATGTTTCGACCATTAAATTGTGTGGTCCAATAAAATTTTCAAAAGGGTAGGAGTTGGTACCCAAGCCGTCTTGATTGGTCACCATAACCAGTTCAAAATCTAATTCGCGGGCAATTTTTCCTAGACCAGAAAATACCTTTGGATAAAATTGAAGTTTTTCGAATGAATCTACTTGAAAGTCCGTTGGTGGTTCAAGAATCAAGGTTCCATCTCGATCTATAAAAAGTACTTTTTTCATTTTAATAATTTTAATTCGTTTATTAATAGTTCGTTTTCTTGTTTTGTTCCAACAGTGATTCTTAAAGTTGAGCTACAAAGCGCTTGCGAGGATCTGTTTCTAACCACAATTCCTTTTTGAATCAATTTGGAATAAATTTCATCCGCATTTTTTATGCGAATCAATACAAAATTTGAGTCACTCGGAAAAACGGTTTCTATCGCTTCAATTTGTTGAAGTTCTGAAATCATTTTTTGACGTTCTTGCTTTATGATTTCAATTTCTTCTTGAATTTTAGCGTAATTTTCTAATACTTTACTCACCAAATCTTGGGTCAAGATATTGATGTTGTATGGAGGTTTAATTTTGTTCAACCAAGAAATGATTTTTTTATTTGAAAACAGCATTCCAAGTCGTGCTCCGGCCAAACCAAATGCTTTTGAAAATGTCTGCGTTATGACCAAATTGTCATATTTTTCAATTAGCTCAATTGCACTTTTTTCTTCTGAGAAATCAATGTATGCTTCATCAATGACAACAATTCCTTTAAAATTTTGAATCAAAAATTCAATATCCTTTTTTGCAAAACTCTGACCTGTTGGGTTGTTTGGTGAACAAATAAATAGGATTTTAGATGATTTTCCTTGTTCTAAGATTGCAGATAAATTCAAAGAAAAATCATCCTTTAAGAGCACATTGTTTAGATTTACAGCATTAATTTTTGCAGAAACGGCATACATTCCATAGGATGGAGAAATACTTACAATCTCGTCCTTGTAAGCTTCGCAAAATAAACGAATGAGTAAATCAATACATTCATCAGAACCATTTCCGAGGAAAATATTATCAGGTTCACAATTCTTTATAACTGCAATTTTTTGTTTTAACTTAATTTGTAAAGGATCTGGGTAGCGATTAAAACCATTTTCAAAAGGATTTTCATTTGCATCCAAATACACTGAGGCCTCACCTTCAAATTCATCTCTTGCTGATGAATAAGGTTTTAAGTCCAACAAATCTAGTCTTATTAATTGTTCGATATTCATTTTATAAATCTTTTAATCTGATACTTACTGCGTTTTTGTGAGCTTCAAGTCCCTCAGCGCTTGCCATGATTTCTATCGTTTTACCAAGGTTAAGCAGTCCTTCTTTGCTAATTTCTTGGAAAGTAATTTTTTTCACAAAGGAATCAACTGATACACCAGAATACTGTTTGGCGTATCCATTTGTTGGAAGTGTATGGTTTGTTCCAGAGGCATAATCTCCAGCGCTTTCAGGAGTGTATTGACCAACAAAAACGGAGCCCGCATTCGAAATATTTTCAATAAGAAAATCATTGAATTCGGTATTTAAAATCAAGTGTTCTGGTGCGTAACTGTTTACAATCGCAATGATGTTTTCTTTTTTGCTTACGATAGCAGCTGAATTTTCAAGTGCTCCACTAGCTTGAGTTTTTCGTGGTAAATTATTTAATTGAATTTCAAGTTCTTGTTTTATTTGTTGTGCTTTTTCAATATTTGTACTGACTAAAATAACTTGCGAATCAGCGCCATGTTCAGCTTGTGCAAGTAGATCTGAGGCTACATATTTTTCATTTGCATTTTCATCACAAACAACCATCACTTCACTTGGTCCTGCAGGCATATCAATGGCAACTTTAAATTTTTGTGCGTACAATTTTGCGGCGGTAACATATTGGTTGCCAGGACCAAATATTTTGTAAACTGCAGGAACAGATTCTGTGCCCAAAGTCATGGCAGCAATTGCTTGAATACCACCAAGTTTAAAAACGCGAGAAATGCCACAAAGTTTTGCCGTAAAAAGAATAGCAGGATTGACTTTTCCATCCGAATCACAAGGGGTACATAAAACGATTTCTTTACATTCAGCAATTTTTGCAGGAATTGCTAGCATGAGAATTGTAGAGAATAGGGGAGCGGATCCTCCGGGAATGTAAAGTCCTACTTTTTCAATTCCAACTGATTTTCGCCAACAAATTACTCCTGGTGTAGTTTCAATTTTGATGGGTGCTTCTAGTTGTTTTTTGTGAAAAAGATAAATGTTTTTGTAAGCTTCTTTTATTGCATTTTTTAGTGAATCATCTAATTGGTCGGAAGCAGTATTGATTTCTTGTTCAGTGACTGCAATGTTTTCTAATTCTGCCTTGTCAAATTTTTGAGTCAATTGCTTTAATGCTAAATCTCCATTTAATGCCACTTGATCAAAGACCTCCTCAACAATTGTATTTAAATCAACTTGTTCAAGAAATGGTCTTGCAAGTATTTTTTGTAATTCTTCTTTGTTTGGATTTTCGTATATTTTCATTTCTCTGCTAATTAGATAACCATTTTTTCAATAGGAACGATTAGTATTCCTTCTGCTCCTGCGTTTTTCAATTCGTCAATATTTTCCCAAAATTGCTCCTCAGAAATAACCGAGTGAACTGAGCTCCAGCCAGCTTCTGCTAGTGGTAATACTGTTGGACTTTTCATTCCCGGTAAAATTTTGGTAATTTTGTCAATTGCATCGTTTGGTGCATTTAAAAGGATGTATTTTGAATTTTTAGCTTTTAAAACTGCTTTCATTCTAAAAACTAATTTCTCTAAAATTTCTTTTTTTGCAGTACTTAAATTTTTACTTTTCACCAATACAGCTTCTGATTTTAGAATTACTTCAAGTTCTTTTAAACCATTCATAAAAAGTGTGTTTCCAGAAGAAACAATATCAACAATTGCGTCAGCTAAGCCTAAGGTGGGAGCGATTTCGACAGAACCTGAAATCGTGTGTATTTCTGCTTTAACCTTATTTTCTTTCAGATAATTTGCGACTGTATTTGGATAGGAAGTGGCAATTTTTTTCCCTTCTAGATCTTTGACCGATTTTATTTTAGAATTTTTTGGAACGGCAAGGGAAACTTTGCACTTTGAAAAATTTAACTTAAGTAAAGTTTTTAATTTTGATTTCTCCTCGATTAAAAGATTTTCGCCTACAATACCTATGTCCACAACGCCATCTTCTACGTATTGGGGAATGTCAGAATTTCTGAGAAAAAGAACCTCCAAAGGAAAATTCGGGACGTCTGACTTTAATTTTCCGTTTGAAGCATCGATTTTTAACCCACATTCTCTCAGGATTTGAAGCGAGTCGTCAAATAATCTACCTGATTTTTGAATTGCAATTTTAATTTTTTCCATGTTGTTGCTTTGAATTTTACTTTATTTAGCTTGATTCAACCGATGGAAAAGAAAAAACCCACTTGAAGAATCAAGCGGGTTTTGAATTTATATGTTTAGACACATTATTATCACCTACGCTTGATGCGAATTATGATGATGATGGAATGTGTTTAAATTTCTCATTTGTGGTACAAAGGTAAAATAAATTTTTATAATAAATCAATTTAAAATTCAAATTTTGTCCTACATACTTTCTTAAAATCCTTGTACTCCATTAACTGTAGTATATTTTAAGACATTTTTTTTATCTGGATGAATTCTGGCAAAAGCTGACTGTAAAGCGATTGTTCCTTCGTGGAAGCCACATAAAATTAATTTCAATTTACCTTCGTAGGTATTTACGTCTCCAATGGCGTAAATGCCAGGAATATTTGTCGAATAATCCAAAGTATTAACTTTAATGGCACTTTTTTCAATTTCTAAACCCCACTCAGCAATTGGTCCTAAACTTGGTTTTAAACCAAAAAGTGGAATGAAGTGATCTGTATCTACTAAGATTTCACCCTGCGTTTGGTGTTGAATTTTGACTTGTTCGATTTTTCCGTTTCCTTCCAAACCAACAACTTCTGATTCAGTAATTAATTTAATAATTCCTTTTTCAGATAAATCGATTACTTTTTGAACAGAATCTAAGTGTCCTCTAAAAGATGCACTTCTGTGTACCAAAACAACTTCAGATGCAATTTTCTTTTCAGCTAAAAAGATTGACCAATCCAAAGCAGAATCACCACCACCAGCAATTACGCAACGTTTTCCTCTGTAAAATTCAGGATCTTTGATGATGTATTCCACCCCTTTGTCTTCAAAATCTACTAAATTTGCGATAGGTGGTTTTCTTGGTTCAAAAACGCCCAATCCACCAGCTATCATGACGATAGGAGCATGATGTTTTGTGCCTTTAACAGTTGTTACGATAAAGCTTCCATCTTCTAATTTGTCAATCGTTGAAGCTGCTTCACCAAGTGTAAATCCTGGTTTGAATGGCGCGGCTTGTTCCATCAAATTGTCAATCAAGTCTCCAGCATTTATTGTTGGAAATCCAGGAATATCGTAAATTGGTTTTTTAGGATAAATCTCAGAACATTGTCCACCAGCTTGAGGCAGTGAGTCAATTAAATGACATTTTAATTTTAACAATCCTGCTTCAAAAACTGCGAATAGTCCCACTGGACCTGCTCCAATAATTATAATATCTGTTTCAATCATTTTGTTTAATTTATTACTCCCGCTGCTACGGTGTTATTTGTATTTTCGTTTATTAAAATAAATGCTCCTGTTTTTCTGTTATTTTTGTAACTATCAAAACTTACATTTTCGGCAGTTTTAAGTAAAATGTTACAAAATTCATTTAATTGAATTGTCTGTTCCGAAGCGACTTCTTCAAATGTATGGATATCAATTTTGTTTTCAATTTCTTTAATAATTGCTTTTGTTTTGAAGCTATTTTGTTGCAAAATTAATTTTTGACCTTCTTGAAAAGCCTTATTATCCATCCAGCAAATGGTAGCATTTAAGGTTTTGTCAAATTGAATATTTTGGTCAGAAGGTATAATTGTACTTCCTCGACTTACGTCTAAATCGTGTTCAAGGTGAATAATTATAGGTTCTCCGGCTTTTGCTTCTAATATTTCTTGGCCATTTTTTTCAATTGAAGCAATTGTTGTGTGAGATTCTAGAGGTAGAATTTGCACCTTTTGACCTTTTTTTAATGTTCCGCTTAAAAGGCTTCCAGCATATCCGCGGTAATCATGTAATTCCTCTGTTTGAGGTCTGATTACATATTGCACTTGAAAACGAGCATCCTGATTATCTTCTTCATTTGCAATTTCAACATCTTCTAAAAACTCAAATAAACTTGGACCCTCGAACCAATTTAAATTTTGTGATTTCTTTACCACATTTTCACCTGTTAAGGCACTTGTTGGGATAAAAGATACGTTTTTCAAATTCAAATCTTTTGAAAAAGTAAGGTAATCCTGTTGAATTTGATTATAAACTTTTTCATCGTAATTCACCAAGTCCATTTTATTGATGCAAATTAGAATTTGAGGAATTCCTAAAATTGATGAAATAATACTATGTCTTTTTGTTTGATCTGTAATTCCATTTCTAGCATCTACCAAAATAATTGCCAAATCAGTATTTGAAGCTCCAGTAAACATGTTTCGAGTGTATTGCGCATGTCCCGGTGTATCGGCAATAATATATTTTCTTTTTTCTGTTGTGAAATATTTGTAAGCAACATCAATTGTTATTCCTTGTTCACGTTCTGCACGTAAACCATCAGTTAATAGCGCTAAGTCAATATCCGTGTCGTTCCCAGCGGATTTACTCTGCCTAGTCAAGGTTTCAATAATATCTGTTGAGATAGAATTGCTATCAAACAATAATCTTCCGATTAAGGTGCTTTTTCCATCATCAACGTTTCCTGCGGTAAAAAATCTTAATAATTCCATTTTATTTTTTTTTATCTTATTCTCGGACTTCGACTCCGCTCAGACTTCGAATAGTATTAGGTAACTGAGCGAAGTCGAAGTACCTTTTTTCAAAAATATCCTCCTTTTTTTCTGTCTTCCATTGCTGCCTCTGAAACGCGATCATCCATTCTAGTAGCTCCGCGTTCTGAGATTTTAGTTTCTTTTATTTCAGCAATAATGTCATCAACTGTATACGCAGTACTTTCAACTGCCGCCGTACAAGTCATATCGCCAACAGTTCGGTAACGTACATTTTTCTTGACAAGGATGTCTGTATCCTCAATTTCAACGAATTTGTTGGTATTCATTAATTGACCATTTTCTGTTAAAATACACTCTCTCTCGTGCGTAAAATAGATGGAAGGAAGTTCGATGTTTTCTCTTTTGATGTAATTCCAAACATCTAATTCTGTCCAGTTTGAAATCGGGAAAACACGCACGTTTTCACCCTTGTCGATTTTACCATTGTAAATGTTCCACAATTCTGGTCTTTGTTTTTTTGGATCCCATTGCCCAAATTCATCCCTTACTGAAAAGATTCTTTCTTTCGCTCGCGCTTTCTCCTCATCTCTTCTTGCTCCTCCAATACACGCATCGAATTCAAATTCTTCAATAACGTCTAATAGCGTGTAAGTCTGCAAGCCGTTTCTACTTGGGAATTTGCCCTTTCCATCTACTAAATTTTTAGCTTTGATGGTGTCTTCAACATAACGAACAATTAATTTTTCATCCAATTCTTTCGCCAAATTGTCTCGGTAATCCAATGCTTCTTGGAAATTGTGTCCCGTGTCTACATGCACCAATGGAAAAGGGAATTTCCCTGGGCGAAAAGCTTTTAGCGCTAAATGCACCAAGCAAATACTGTCTTTTCCTCCACTAAAAAGCAAAGCAGGACGGTCAAATTGACCAGCAACTTCTCGTAAAATATATATTGCTTCTGCTTCTAATTGATCTAAATAATCCATACATTATTTGTTTTTAGAATTAAAAATAACTTTGCCTAACATCGTTGAATTTCAAAATTCATTTTATCATTTACTTGGTGTAAACTCAAAAATAAATTTATCATTCGTCTCGTTAGTCAAAATATTTTTAATTCAGTTTTATTGTTTTTTTAATTATTTTAAATTATAAAATTTTAGTTAATATGTTGATTGAGCGGAGTCGAAATCAACAACTACTAACTATTTAACGTGTAAGCCACATTCTTTTTTCGAGTTATCTTCCCACCACCACCTTCCGGCTCTAAAATCTTCTCCTTCTTGGATGGCGCGTGTACAAGGTTGACATCCAATGCTTACGAATCCTTTATCATGCAAGCTGTTGTAAGGAATGTTGTGTTTTTTTATCTCATTTTTCACATCCTCTAAAGTCCAATCTGCAAGTGGATGAATTTTTGTTAAATTTCTACTTTCATCTTTTTCAGTTAGAGCTAATTCACTTCTGTTTTCAGAATGTTCTGCTCGAAGTCCTGTTATCCAACAACTTGCATTTTCAAGCGCTCTATTTAAGGGTTCAACTTTTCTAATAAAACAGCATTCTTTTCTGTTTTCCAATGATTCGTAGAAACTCAATGGACCTTTTTGAGTTACTAAATTTTCAACTTTTTCAAAGTTTGGGAAATAAACCTCAATCTTCTTTTTATATCTTTCTAAAGTTCTATTTAAAACACTGTACGTTTCTGGAAACAAGCGTCCTGTATCCAATGTGAAAACTTTTACAGGCAAATTTAAAGAAAAAATATGATGTGTAATGATTTGATCCTCCCAACTTAAACTCGTTGAAAAAACTGCATTTTCAGGAAATTTTGCGACAATCAGCTTCAATCGTTCTTCGATAGTACCTTTATTTTTGATTTCGTTTTCAATCATTTTAAAAATTATTTAATGGCAGTATAAATTAAATGCCAATCTTCGTAACTTAATTCTGTGTTTCCAGCGGTTGCAGCGTTTAAAATCCTGTTTCTCGAAAGACTTCCAATAATAGGTAATGCTCCCAATTTATAAATCCATGCAACTGCTAATTGTTCGATGTTTGAATCATATTTTTTACTTAAAATTTCAAGTACGTTTCTCACTCTGACTGCTTTTTCGTCTTGTCCTGTTAAAATTCGTCCATCCGCAAGAGGGCCAAAAGCCATCGGTTTGCTATAATTTTCTTTGATGAAATCGATTCTCCCATCTTTTAGTGCTTCAGTTTCCAACAAATTTAATTCAAAATGATTAGTTACAACTTCACTAGATAGTCGCGAAGCTAATAATTTATGTTGTTGTACATTAAATTCAGAAACTCCGATATGTTTTATTTTATCTCTTATTTGCAAAGCGGTCAAAGAAGACGCAACTTGTTCTACATTCATTAGTGGGTCAAATCCGTCTACTAACAAGACATCTAGGTAATTTGTTTGTAAATTACTTAATGAATTATCCACTTGTTTTTGGATACTTTTGTCATTCAATTCTCGGTATTGAAAAAATCCTTCCTCGTTAATGATTTTATTTCCGATTTTGGAAAACAATACAAGATTTTCTCTTTTTAAACCTAATTTTTGAATGGCCTCTCCAACAAGTTTTTCAATTTTTCCATTGCCATAGAGTGGGGAAATGTCGAACGAATTTATCCCTAAACTAATGGCGTAGGAAATGATTTCGCTAACTTTTTCTACGTTTAAATTTTCAACTTCATTCCATCTCCAAAAGCTGTAGATTGCTGCTGATGTTTCTGGACCTGAGTCACTAAGTAGTACTTTTTTCATATGTTTATAATTTATTTTTTTTTGTCATATGGAATACGTCTGTTTGAAAATAAGTTCATTTTTTTGTATTTTTCAAACTTGACTATTTCATAATAAACTTTTAATTAATGTTCTAAAACTGATGATGATGATTAAAATTCCAACGAGTATTAATCCTTTTTTTATCGGAATTTTGTTGGAAAAGTAGATTGATATTGGAGCGGCAAGCATTCCTCCAATGACCAATCCGAAAATTATTTGCCAATGACTTAGGCCGATGGTGAAAAAGAATGCCACTGTGCTGACCACTGCTACGAAAAATTTTGCCATATGAGCAGAACCAACGGCATAACGTAAATGACGTCCACCTGCTAATAATGAACTGGTAACAATTGGTCCCCAACCTCCTCCGCCAACAGAGTCTAAAAAGCCACCTGAAAATGCAACAGGAACAATCTTAGTGATTTTTTTGCGTGTTTTTGGTTTTCTAAATGCTCTGTATATAATGATTATACCTAAACTCAATGTGTATATTGCAACAAATGGTTTGATAACCGAAAAATATTCTTTACTAATAAATGAAACTGTCACCACACCTAATATTGTTCCTATTATGCCTGGCCAAACAAGAATCTTAAAAAGTTTCATGTTTACATTTTTATATCTCATGTAAACTAAACTTGAAGAACCAGTTGTAAAGATTTCCGACGCATGCATACTTGCACTTGCAACTGCGGGTGTGATACTTGGAATTCCAAGGCCTAAAAGGAAGGTTGTTACAGAAACTCCATAGGCCATACCAAGCGCGCCGTCTATCATTTGAGCAATAAATCCACCCAAACAATATATCCAGAAATTGTCATCTAAATTGGAAAGAATATCGGCCCCTAATTCCTTCACGTTGGCAAAAGGAATATAAGAAAGTAAAATGTGTCCAACAATCATTATTAAAATTGTAAGGACAGAATAAAAGGCCGCTTTTTTGATTTTTGATTTTAGTAAAGAATCTTTCGTTTTAAAATTTTTAGTGATTTTATCTAATTTTTTAACATTTGAGTCAAAATCTCCTTTAAGTGAGTTTCTAATTTCGTATAGATTATCCAAAACCTCATTTGTTTCAACAGGGATTGAATCATTCAGAAGTTCCTTGATTCTTTTTGCCAATGTAGGTGATTTTCCATTTGTAGAAATTGCAATTTTTAAATTTCCTTTTTTTACAATTGAACCTAAATAATAATCACATAATTCTGGTTTATCAGCTGCATTGCAAAGTATTCCAGCTTTTTTAGCGTCTTCGCTTATGGATTTTGCTAATTCAACATCATTAACGGCAGAGAAAACAAGTTGTTGATTCGCTAGATATTTGTTCTCATACTTACCTTGAATAAGGGTAAGATTGGTAAAATTTTCCTTCATTTTTTTAATTTCCTCTGAAATTTCAAGAGCTATTAAGGAAATTTTTGTTTTAGGAGAATTATGCAATATAGCAGTCAATTTTTCAAGCGCAACTTTACCTCCTCCAACTACTAAAATTGAAAGTTCATTTAACTTTAAAAAAACAGGAAATAGTTCGTTATTTTGATTTGTATTTTTCATTTTATTTTTACCTGTAATTGAGTTCCTATTATGTGTTGATTGCCCTGATAGTTCGACTGCCTTTGAAGCGTGTAAAAGATATAATTTGAAATATTTTTCGATATTTTAACATTAACTCCAAGTGTATAGCGACTTTCAAATAGTGTTTTTTTTTTAGGTGTTAAAAATCCTTCAAAACTTAGAGTAGGTTTTAATTTATCATTCCATAACCTTCTTTCAAATTGAATTTGAATTCGCGATCTATTAAACCATGTGTCCTTAATGGTAAAGTATCTGAA
>JBKCGI010000051.1:0-26992 GCA_046303515.1 Flavobacteriia bacterium
TACAATTGTTTTTTCTCTTCCCATTTTTGAAGAATGTCCCAATTTTTTGGATCAAAATCTAATTTTTCTTTTTCTAAGGTTTCTTGTAAAGCCTTGATAAGTCTGTCTTTGTCATCCAAGGTAGAATTTGACAATGTCTCAATTGAAGAAGTCAAACCTTGTAATCTATTTGCAACTTCAACTTGTTGGTTCACCCATTTGTCAAAGTTTCTATTGTTTTCAGAAATTTCTGATAAATAACGTGTTCTATCAGGCGGAATCACGAAAATTTTCTCAGACATTTCTTGTGTAATCTCGAAAGTAGAATTTAAGTTTGCACCTGTTTTATCAACCACTTTGTCCATGATAACTTTGTACAAAGAATTCATTCCTGGATCGTTGAACTGTGAAGCGATTGTACCGTAAACAGGCATTGAATCGACAGCTTCGTCCCATAAATTATGATTTCGTTGGTATTGTTTTCTTACATCACGTAAAGCATCTAAAGCACCACGTTTGTCAAATTTATTTAAGGCGATTACGTCGGCAAAATCCAACATATCGATTTTTTCCAATTGTGTTGCAGCACCATATTCTGGCGTCATAACGTACAAAGAAACATCAGAGTGTTCGATAATTTCGGTATCAGATTGACCAATACCAGAAGTTTCCAAAATGATTAAATCGTATTCCGCTGCTTTTAACACATTAATTGCTTCAGAAACGTGTTTAGACAGAGCCAAATTCGATTGACGAGTCGCCAAAGAACGCATGTAAACACGGTCAGATTTAATTGAATTCATTCGGATTCTATCTCCCAACAATGCTCCACCAGTTTTTCTTTTCGAAGGATCTACTGAAACAACAGCAATTTGTTTTTCAGGGAAATCAATTAAAAAACGACGAACTAACTCATCCACCAAGGAAGATTTTCCAGCTCCACCAGTACCTGTGATTCCCAGAACAGGAACTTTTACTGCTTTTGCCATCACATCGATTTCAGCCAAAATGCCTTTAGAAGCATCCGCAAAATTCTCTGCAGCAGAAATAATTCTAGCAATCGCAGGAACCGATTTTTCTTTCACATGTTTGATTTCGCCATTCAACTTTTCTCCAACTGGATAATCTGATTTTTGAACCAAATCATTAATCATTCCTTGTAATCCCATTGAACGACCATCATCTGGATGATAAATACGAGTGATTCCGTATGCTTGCAATTCTTCAATTTCAGAAGGTAAAATTGTACCGCCACCACCAGCAAAAATCTTGATGTGAGGAGCACCTTTTTCCTTCAATAAATCATACATGTATTTCAAGTATTCTGTGTGTCCACCTTGGTAAGACGTCATTGCAATCGCTTGCGCATCTTCTTGAATGGCACAGTTTACAACTTCTTCAACAGATCTATCGTGACCTAAATGAATTACTTCACAACCTGTTGCTTGAATGATACGACGCATGATATTGATTGCGGCATCGTGACCATCAAATAATGAGGCAGCAGTAACGATTCGGACATTGTTGATTGGTTTGTATGCTTCTACTTTTTCCATGTATATTTAATTTGAAAAATTCTTATTGAACTTACAAAAATATACAAAAAGAAATAAAAAAGTAGAATTGTTAAAAACATTAATGGGACAAATGAAAATACGTTATTCTTCTTACTTCCTTTTTGAAACATTACATTATCTTTGTTTAAATTTAATAAAGATGAAAATATTTAAAATTGGAATGACTATTTGTTCATTAGTTGTGAGTTTATTTTCAATTTCACAATCTTATACTCCCTTTAAACAAGACGGGAATTGGGGTATAAAAATGGATGATTCTGTTGTGCTTAAGCCTATGTATGACAATATTTATCTTGATGTGCAAAATGAAAATTTATTCCATTTAAAAAGTAAAAAGCTCTTTGGATTATATGACAAAGAGATGGGCGTTGAAATAAAACCAATGAGTAAAGTAGAAATGAAACATGTGGGATATGCCAATTTTGAAAATTACCGTTATGATAAGTTTTATTCATTTACTGATGCAAAAGGAAATCGTAAGTTCATAAGTCGTATGTCAAAATCAATTTTTTCATGCAATCCAGAAACAATTTACCCAAAAAAAGTAGGTGATTATTTTTATTTGTATGGATTAGATTCCGTTGGAAGTTTAGGGAAAGAAATTCAAGCCTTTGATTCTAAATTCTTAGATCTAAAGGAAACAAGGTTAAAATCAACCTTCATTGCTCAAGGATTAAATAAAAAATATGGTTTGATCGGCTTACGAGGTGATACTTTGCTTGCTTTTCATAATGATGATATTGATTTTTTTGGATATGATGCTGATGGAAATCACCACATTAAATTAACCAAAAATGCAAAAAAAATGTTGTATAATTTCACAGATAATGCGCTCGTTCCATTTTCTTATGATGATATTTTTAAAGGTAATCCAAACGAATATTCAAATTTGTTTATTACAGTGAATAATGGGAAATATGGACTTTTTTGTGAAAAGGGATTTGACGTTTTACCAAATATTTACGACTCAGTTTATTTTGTCAAAAATGAAAACTATGATTATACAAATTTTTATGTAGCTATCCTGAAGAATGAATACAAGGTTTTAAGTTTAAATGGTTCTTTTTATGCAGAAGATGGCGTTCCTTCAAAATTAGAAACATACGATTTGGTAATCAATAAAACAGGCTTAGTTAAATTAGAAAATGGATATTATGATGTTTATGATCTTCGAGATAATAGTTTATTACAAACAGTGCATGAAAGTGAACTCAATATCAAATGAATTTTCCGTTTTGAATAAATTAATTTTGTAATTATCTTCGTAAAAATTATCACTATGAACAAGAATCTTTTTTTTCTGCTTTTTATTTCTGTTTTCGGAGTTCAATTCGGACTGTTTGCTCAAGAAGAAGAAAATAATCCCTATGCTAAATTTATTGCTTTTAAATCACAAAATAAGTGGGGATTTAAGGTAGAATCAAAAACTGTAATTCCAGCGAAATTTGACTATGTGACCCATTTTTCTGAAAACTTTGCTTTAGTAAAAGAAAACGGAATGTGGGGATACATTGATACCCTTGGGAATTGGTTTATTGAAGCGCAATTTGAAAAAGGTCAGCCGATTCAAGGTGGTAGAGCCTTTGTGAAAAAGGAAGGAAAAACAGGTTTATTAGCCTTAGACGGAAATGAAGTGTTCAAAAACTTTTTAGATGAAAATGGAAATCCGAAAGAAGATGGTTTTTTTGAGGTAGAACATTCATGGAAATTTTTGATAGATCCATTGTATGACAATATCAAGGAAGATTATAACGCTTATTATCTTTATTCAAAAGGAAAAATAGGCTATAAAAGTAAAGAAAATGATGATTTACCTGTTATTCCTTGTTT
The DNA here is from genome assembly GCA_046303515.1 of Flavobacteriia bacterium. Classification (GTDB taxonomy): domain Bacteria; phylum Bacteroidota; class Bacteroidia; order Flavobacteriales_D; family Crocinitomicaceae; genus M2408. The sequence continues at coordinate 3,387 of JBKCGI010000051.1, forward strand.
GTATGATTCTATTTATCCTTTATACAGTAATTTGGTTTCAGGAAAAAAATCAAATGGAAAATGGGATGTTTATGAAAATGGTAGTTTGATTTTAGAAGATATTGATGAAGCAATTAAATATGCTAACTACGATTATTCAGCCAGCAATTATGTGGTTTCTGTTAATGGAAAATTTGGAATTTATTCTTTAGCTAAAAAATGGATTGTAGAACCAAAATATGCTTTCATTGAAAAATTAAATTTCCCATCCTACAAGGTAGACCATAAAAATTATGAAATGATTTATGCTTTGCACGAGAAATCTTATCAAGAGTTGGATCCAGATTTAATAAATCAATATTCAAACAGTGACCAAATTGAGTTAGTTAAGGCTAATGGGGATAAAATTAGCGGCATAAAATTTAACGCAATTAAAAGTGTTTATGATAATTACGATGAAATCCCTAAACCGTATGCCATTGAACTTTATGCAGATCAAAAATTACACCACTTAAACAATGATTTTTCCATCAAAAAATTTAATTTTACAAATGTAATTCCTCACTATTACAATAATTTTTATATTTCTGAAGGCGGTGATAAGACTTACATTTTGGATCAAGATTTAAATCCAATAGATTCTTTTGCTCAAGTTGTAAAATATCAAGAATTGAGCACTTCAAATTCTGAAATGAGCACTTTTGACCCTGAAACTGGGGAGGAATTTTATAGTTATGATCCTATAATGACTGTTGTGGAGGAACCATTTTTGATTGCATTTAGAGAGAAAAATTCTAAAATGGAAAAAGCTGTTTATGATTTAAGTTTTCGTAAAATTTCGTCTTCATGGTTTCCTGAAGAGAGTAATTTAATAGTGATGCGGAATTATTTTACCTATGACCAATTCCAAGTTAATTCTCAAGGACAAATTTTATATACATATTTCATTGAAGGAGAAAACAGAAGTAAAATGGGTTTTTGTATGCAAAATTTGAGTGAACCTAGTGCTTTATTGTATGAAGCCCAGTCGAATATTCTTGTCGGTGGTTATCATTTTGTAATGAACAAGTTTCAAGGGGATAACTTGATTCAAGAATTGTATTCAATAAATAATAATAAGTTAGAATTAATATCAAATCAATATGAGGTAATAAATTCATCTGAAATCTATGTAAACGAGCCTATGACTGAAGATGATTATTATTATGGGACGGAAGAACTTGTTAGGAAAGGATTTCAAACTAGTTTTCTTCTTTTAAAGCAAAATAAAAAATATGGTTTAATTTCAAATAATGGTAAAATATATGAACCACAATTTGATACCTTAACTCAAAATTTAGGATCTGAATCCATAATTAATACCATTTCAAATGGAAAATATGGAATTATTCAGTTAAATAACGACAATTTTATACCACCTAGTCTTAGTCAAGAAAATTACTTCAATCAATATTTTTATACTCTAAATAAGACAATTAATTTTGCTACTGTTTACAATGATAACTCTCCTTATTATTTTTTGAGTACCAATGGAAAAAAATTCTACAGTTTTGAAGGTTCAATTTTCCCTAGAAAGGTTAAAAAGAAATATGGATTATTCGTGTATAACCAAGAATTGAACGAAAAGAACGCACTAGAACAAGTTCCTGCGCAATACAAGTTTCTAGAGCAATCAATCCTTCCAGATTTGTTTAATGCACAAGGTAAAAATAAAAAATGGGGGATGATAAATCGTATAGGAGATACAATTGTACCTATCAAGTATTCAAAAGTTGAGATCTTGAAAGTAAATGGAGATAGTTTCTTTTCTTTTAAAATTTATGATAAAAAGAAAGTTGGAGTTTACAATTTTGATAAAGGTGAAGTGATAAAACCAAGTTATGATGACATCAGTGCCTTCACCGAGCAAGAATCGTATATCGATTTGTTTCGAATAAAAGTTGGTGATAAATTTGGAGCAATTAACAGTCAAGGTCAAATCATTTTAAAAGCTATTTATGATGAAATTAACGTTTCTTATGCTTCACAAGAAGATTTATATTTGGTTGCAACCAAGGGAAATAAAAGTTCAGCAGTTTCAATATATGCATTTCCAAGTAAAAAGGACCCAAAGGAATACGATTTAATCAACAACGGTGAAGGTTATGTTAAGGTAGGAGAGGAGTATGAAGTTTATAATCTCTCTACAGAAAAATTAGATCGAAAAATTAAAGGAGGAAATATCGTTGTTTTCGGAGATTTATATAACATCATTTTAGAAAACGGAAAATTTGGTGCCACAGATGTTATGGGAGACGTTAAAATCCCTTGTGAATACGATGAGTTATCTCATTTGGACGGACTTGGTTCTGATGTTTTAATTGGAATTCAAAATGGAGTGAAGTATTATATTTATGCAGAAAGTAATCAAAGATTTACAGAAGACCAATGGTAAGATCTAAAATATTTATTGGAATTTTAAGCTTGGTGAGCTTAAGTTCATTCGCACAAAAAGACCTAAAATCAATTTTTCCAGTAAAATGGACAGCTAAAATTGGTGTATCAACTTATCGCACGAATATGTTGTTGCACGAAGGCAAAATTTTCATCGGATCAAATGGCGAAGACCGCAATTTTAAAAATGATTCCTTGGATGGGGTTTTTGAAATTGATGCCAAATCAGGGAAAATTTTACATCATTACGAAATTCCATTTTCTGGTGACAATGATGTGAATGGGGTGGCTATTGCTGATGGAAAATTATTTTTTGGAACAGACAATTTTTATTTTTTCTGCTTTGACTTGAAAACTAAGCAAGAATTATGGAAATACAGTTTGCCTTCCGATGTAGAAAGTACGCCACAATTAGCTGATTTGAATGGCGATAAAAAAATAGATGTTGCTTTTAATGTTGAAGGATTTTATTTTTATGCATTGAATGGCGTTTCGGGAGAATTGTTGTGGGTGAACAAAGAAATTACAGCTTACAATGGAAATTCTGCACCTTTGAAATACGATATCAATGGCGATGGAACGTTTGATTTTTTAACTTCAGGAAGAGGAAATGCTAATTCTGATCAAATTGATGGATTCAAAATGGCGCACTACGGAGATTACAACTTGGCAATCGATGGGAAAACAGGACAAACGTTGTGGGCAGTGCCAACTGGTGCTGGAGTTCATGCCTCACCTTTTATTTATCAAAACGGAAAAAACGTAGAATTTATATTCTTGGATTCTTATGGCGAACTGAATGTCATCAGTAAAAAAGGTGAATTATTGAAAAAAATCAATTTTGGTTACGATAATTTTTCTTCACCAGCAGTTTCCAACGACAAACATTTGGTAATTGGCCGTGGAGCAATTCCTTTTGCAGATAATAATTTTGTTTACGATACCCTTAATAAATTCTCTTATCTGAAAAATGATGTTGAATATAAAGCAAATGAAGTTGAAGGTAGAATCAGTGCTACAACTATGATCGCAGATGTATTTGGTAAGAATTCTGAGCAATTATTAGGTGTAACCGAAGGAAGTACCGAAGGAGGTATCTTGTTTATCAATAAAACAAATGGAGAGAAAATCGAAAACTTTAAAATTCCAGCAGGTGCCGAAGCAAGTTTGTTCATTCAAGACATTGATGGCGACAAATTCTTAGAAATTCTGATTTCAGATTTGGCAGGGAATTTAACTTGTTACAAGACAAAATCGAAAGGCAAGGTGACTTTTGGAAGGTTTAGGTGAAACTTCATTTCTAAGAATAATTAGGCATTTCGCTTAAAATGCGTATCTTTGTGTAATGAATTTTGAACAATTAAACTTGATTGAGCCAATTTTGAAGGCTTTATCAGAAGAAGGATACACTTCTCCAACACCGATACAAGAACAAACAATCCCATATTTATTAGCAAAAAAAGATGTTTTAGGTTGTGCTCAAACGGGTACAGGTAAAACGGCCGCATTTGCAATTCCAATTTTACAGATTTTACACAACGAAAAGGCAAATTATGCTGGGAAACGTAAAATCAAAGCCTTAATTGTAACGCCAACAAGAGAATTAGCCATTCAAATTGGGGAAAGTTTTGATTCATATGGAAAATACACAGGAATCACCAATACCGTAATTTTTGGTGGAGTTTCACAACACAGTCAAGTAAATCGCATCAATAATGGTGTGGATGTTTTGGTTGCAACTCCAGGACGATTATTAGATTTAATCGCGCAGGGTATTATTTCCTTGAGCCATGTGGAATTGTTTGTCTTGGATGAGGCGGATCGTATGTTAGATATGGGTTTCATTCACTATGTGAAAAAATTATTGACCCTTTTACCAAAAGAACGTCAATCTTTATTTTTCTCAGCGACAATGCCTCCAGTAATTTTAACTTTAGCGGGAACCATTTTAAAAGATCCAATGAAAGTTGAAGTTGCACCAGTTTCTTCAACAGCAGATACAATTCAACAAAAAATATTCTTCGTTGAAAAAGGCGATAAACCAAAATTATTAGCTCATTTGCTTCAAAATCCTGAAATTGAAACAGTTTTGGTATTTACAAAAACTAAGCATGGAGCAGATCGTGTTTGTAAAACCTTGATGAAGTCAGGGATTAAAGCAGAGGCAATTCACGGAAATAAGGCTCAAAATGCCCGTCAAAGAGCATTGACTAACTTCAAGGCGAAAACAATTCGTGTTTTAGTTGCAACTGATATCGCCGCTCGTGGAATTGACGTAGATGAATTGCAGTTTGTAATCAACTTTGATATTCCAAATATTCCAGAAACCTATGTTCACCGTATTGGTAGAACGGGTAGGGCAGGGCATAATGGAACTTCATTCTCATTTTGTGACCAAGAAGAAAAAGCTTATTTGAAAGATATTCAAAAATTAATTGATAAGGTTTTACCAGTTGAGGAAGATCATCCGTTCGCGATGGACCCTTCTATGCCGGCTCAAAATAATCCAAATAAACCTAAAAAGGCGGATCAACATCGTGCTAGCAATCAACAAGGTTTTGGTAAAAAGCCAAATCCGAATAAACGTAAATGGTCGAATAACAAGCCGAAAGCGAAGGCTTAAACATTTAATCTAACATTTCCCAGTTAGAACAAATTTGCATAAAAGCTAAATCGGATTTTTCATTTCCATATCCAAAACTTTGTGTAGTTTTGGATTGCTCAAGAATTTCTTGAACGCGTCTTTTTTTCTCTCTTCCGTGACAATTTTTACCTTGAATTTTGCCTGTAAAAATGTTGTTTTTCACTTCAAATTCAGTAGAAATTAATTTGAAATTATTTTTATCACACCAAGGTTTTAACCATATTGCAGATGATGCTGTAATAATGTAAATTTCGTGTTCTTGTTTCTGATGCCAATTAATTTTTTCAAGGCTTGATTGCTTTAAAGCATGTGGCAATATTTTCTCACAAAAAACTATCCCTTTTTCTTTAACTTCTTTTTCGTCTTTTCCTTTAAAAAAGTAAGTGAAAATAAGTTCTTTTAGTTTGTTATTCGGATAAAAACCAACAAAATATAACAATATGAAAGGGGACATTAAAAAAAAGGCCAAATAAAATTTTTTCCTTCCAGCATAGAATTTTATAAACTCAACCAAAGAGTCACTTGAGCTTATTGTCCCATCAAAATCAAAAAAAGCAATACCTACTTGCGGATTCATAAGTTCATTTTTTTGAAAACACCTTCTGGAATTAGTTTTATGATGAACATGATCAATCTCCATATCGGCAATACATATACCTTGTTTTTTTTGTTTTTGTAGGCAGACCAAATACTTTCAGCAACTTGTTCAGGACTAGCGGTTAATATGTTTGGAGTTTTTAAATTGCCAAGCATTTTTGTTTTTATAAATCCAGGAACAATCGTAGATACAAATACATTTGATTCAAGCATTTTAGCTCTTAGACCACTAAGGTATGCAGTCAAACCAGCTTTTGCAGCACCATAAATGTAATTACTTTTTCTCCCTCGCTCACCTGCAACGGAAGAAATGCAGATGATTGAGCCTTGTTTTTGTTTTGCCATTTCTTTAGCAACAACATTTAAAATGGATATATTCCCAATTAAATTGGTCTGCAGAATTAAAGATGATTCATTAAAATTGTCGAATGCCAAGTTTTGACTTCCTAAATATCCAAATGTTGACAAAACGAGATCTGGTTTTGGATTAATTTTTTTGTAAAATTCATAATGATTTTCTGTGTCTAAAGCGTCAAAATAAATCCAATTCGAAAGATGTTTTTCATTTGTTCGACTCGCCAAAATAACATTAAAACCTTCTTTAGAAAATTTCGTTTCACAAGCTATTGCAACATCTGAGTTTGAACCTAAAATTAAGAGTGTTTTCATTTGATGTCAACTTGTTTAAATTGGAAGCGATTTGAATCGAGTGAAGATAGAAATTTTTTTGAAAAAAATGCCAAAATTACCACTGGATGGTTTTTTTTTGATAAAACTCCACAAGCATATTCTTTTTTAAATTTTGAATTCTTTTCAATTTTTTGAAAAACCTTTTCCGCAAAGGGATTGATGTGCATAAATATTTCTGTTTTGACTTCTTTTGGTTTAAATGTATTTCCAGCTAACCAGAAAATGTCAGGATGCATTTCATAAAAAATCTTTTTATTAAAGGCAGCATGGTTTTTTGGAGCGAATTTGTTCTTTTTTGAATGGGCAATTTTAGAGTTGTTTAAACCCAATAAATCTATTGTTTCGCCTTTGTAAAAAAAAGCGGACCCTCCAGCAGTATATACCCCTTGAACAGGCAGTCGTTTTATATCTTGAAAAAAAGTATTTAAATTTTTAGCATTTTTTCTTCCTTCTATGGCAATTTCCCATTCATTTGCCAATGGCGAAGTCTGATGATAAATATTTTTTAAGATTAAAAAACGAGAAGAAATGACCCCTAATGCGACAATTAAAAATACTTTTAGGAAGTTAAGTTTGTAATTTGTGAAATACAAAAAGAAAATAATGGCTAAAATAAATATGGGCATTCCTACTTGTAGAAATCGTGCATATTGAAAATGGTCTCCGCCGTTAATTGTAGGAATAGCTATGCTTGTTAGGCAGAAAAGTAGTAAAAAAACAATTGGCAAAAACTGCTTTTTCTTTTTGAAAAGTAAAAATATTAAAAGAATAGGACTTAAAAGGAGTACAGGATAATTTGACATACATTCTAAGATATATATACTACCATTTTTTAAATTGAATAATAAATCGTCTGAAACTTTGGCGTAGTAAGTGTTTGGAAATGGATATCCAAAGTAGTTTAACCTCCATATGGTGATGCTTGCGAGTACTAATGAGCTTAAGAAAAATGGAAAAATCAGACTTGTAATTGCAGATTTGATGGAGTTTCCTTTGTTTAAAGAAATAAAAAAGTTACAAAAAATAAAAAAAGGCACCCAAAGGATAGATTCAGGTCTTGTTAGTAGAAGTAAACCAAGTAATATAGAAAATGAGTAGTTGATTTTTTTGTCAAAAAGAATGTATTCTAATATTTGTAAACTAGTTAAACTTAAAATGCTAAAAAATAAGGCACTTTCCATTAGAGATAAAATTGTCCATTCGAAAAAGCCAGGAAAAACAGCCAATAGTCCTAAAAAAAGCAGTGATTGAGATGAAATTAATTTCCTTGATGCAATTAAATTGTCAATAAAGCAAACAATTTTCCAAAGGGTATAATTCACCAAAATGAAATTTAAAATGAGTAAAAATATTTCTGGATTTTCTGTCAATTTAAAACAAAATGAGCCGATTAAGGTCCAAAGTAGGGAAGTGAAACCTTCTACTTTTTCTCCACCAATGTTGTAGCAAAAACCATTTCCATTTGCAAGATTTCGCATGTAAATGAAATAAATGTTGGCGTCATCAATTCCGGAAAGGGATTTTACATTTGTAAACCAAGAAATTAGGCTGAACACAAAAGTGTAAAGTGAAATGAGTATAAATTTTAGTCCATTAACTTTCATATCCCTAATCTTTCGCTCTGCAATGAGCTAAATTTATTTGAATGTTCAACAACTTGTGTATAGGATTTTTGAAATGTCTCTTTCGACATACGAGCATCTTTTGCCAAATAGATTTTACCTCCAAATTTCAGAAGAATTTTATCAAGTTCATCTAATAATACAAGATTTTTCGAATTATATTTAAAATCTAAAGCTAGTGTATAACCTTTTTCAGGGAAGGATAATTTTGAACTGTGAATTTCTTTAGGTCCAAAGGTTTTCAAAACTGCCAAAAAAGAAGCAGTTTGACTTCCGCTGATTTTTGATAAAATTTCTTTCAATGCAATTTTACCATTTTCAAAAGGAATAACAAATTGATATTGCATAAATCCTTTTTTACCGTAGATATTGTTCCAATTTTTGATTTTATCTAAGGGAAAAAAATAGGAATCGTAGTGAATTGTTTTCGATTTTTCTTTTTTAGTTTGTTTGTTGAAATACAAGAAGTTAAAACACTTGATTGTAAAGCTATTTAGTAAAAAACTTGGAAAAATTGATGGAATTACGAGTAGTTTTCTATTTTGTGATTTATGTACTTGTACTTTTTTGTCATCAGTAAAACTATGTTCTCCCAATTTCAAAATGGAGCGACCTAAATTTTCACCTTTTGAAAGACAATCAATCCAAGCAACAGAATAATGGTAGTTTTTATGGTTATCAAAAAGTGTTATTAATTCATCAATGTTTTTAGCTTTGATTGATAATTCGTCAATGAAACTGCTTTTTATTGAAATCAATTGAATTGTTGCCTTTAAAATAATTCCTGTTAAACCCATTCCTCCAATTGTGCTAGAAAATAACTCGGTATTGACTTCTCTACTACAAAAAACAATTTCACCACTTTCATTCATTAATTCTACAGAATCAACAAATTGACCAAAAGCTCCATCTTTATGATGATTTTTCCCGTGTATATTGGCAGCAATCGCTCCACCTAATGTGATGTGTTTTGTTCCAGGAACAACAGGTAGAAATAATTTGTGGGGAACTATTTTATCCAAAATTTCGCTCAATAAGGTGCCAGATTCGCATGTAATGGTTTTTTTATCAAGTTGAAGATTAACAATTTTATTTAGGTTTAATGTTGAAAAGATATTTTTTGAAAGAGAACAATCACCATAAGATTTTCCTGCACCACGTGGAATAAAATTTTCAGTATGTTTGACGTATTCACTAATTTTTTTGTAATCAATTAAACTCGTTTGTTCTGCATTTACAATAGGGAATTTTCCCCAATTAGAAATTTTTTCCATAAATGATGATTAAAAAAGTGACACACCAAAGGAAAAGGGTAATTTGCAAAAATCGGTCTTTCCAAAGTACATTTATTGGTGAACCTGAATTTTTGTCAATCACAGTAATTTGAATGTATCTCATTATTCCAAGGAACACGAAAAATGAAGTAATATATAATTTATCCGAGCCAATTCTTTCAATAACTTCTGAAGAAATGGAATATAAAATATATGAAATCAATGTTATGGAAAAGGAAATACTTTTAGCAATGTCTAAGAATTGAATGGAATAACCATTTTTTACAAGTGTTTCGTCAGAACCTGACTGAGCGAAATCATGTCTTCTTTTAGAAAATGCAATTGAAATAGTCAATAAAAAGACAATGATTATCATCCAATGAGATACAAAAACCTCAGCAATAAATCCGCCAGCTAAAACTCTTAAAACAAAACCTAAACTAATGCACGAAACATCAACTATTGAAATCTTTTTCAGAAATAAACTATAACAAATGTTTAAGCAAAAATAAATCAAAACAAAAAAAAATGATTTTCCAATTAGGAAATAACTTACAAAGAAAAGGACGCTTAAAATAACAAATAAAGTCCAAGCAAATTTCAAGGAAAAATATCCCTTTGCTAATGGTCTTAATTGATTTTCTTGATGTTTTTTGTCTGTTTCTAAATCAAAAATATCATTAACAACATAAATGGCTGAAGCGGCCAAAGAAAAAGATAGAAATAAGAATATTAAGTTTAAATCAAAATCAGAATATATTTTTCCAGCAAAGAAGAGAGGTAAAAAAACAAATCCATTTTTAATCCAATGCTTAATTCGAATAAAATGTAATAAATTGCCTAAAAATTCTCCCATTTGACGTGCTACGATTCTCAAAAATAGGACATTTTTTTCAATTAATTAAAAATTCACTGAATAATTAAAAACAATTCCATTTCGGAAAGAATTTACAACTGTTAAACTTTCATTGAAAGCATAGTAGTTGAAGTTTCTATGTTCTACCTTTAAAGTGAGGTCAAGTGCACTTTTTTTCCATTTAAAACCAATTCCTCCAGAGAAAATTTGGGAGCCCTTTGTAGGATTTATTTTTGGATCATAAGCAGAAGGATATAGTGCAAATCCACCTCGAATAAAATATTGCGAATTAAAAACTAATTCACCTCCGATTCGTAAGTTAATAACAGTTCTTAAACTTTCTCTTGATTCTTCATTTTCTTCATTAAAGTTATAGGCATTTGGATCCAAAGATACATCAGGTCTTAATTTGCTCCGATCGTGATTCACCATTTCAGCATCAATATTAATTGCTCCACGTGTACCAAAAACGTAAGCAGCTGAAGCAACAATTTTTCCTGCTGTTTTAAGTTTATAATTGTATTTTCCAATTGGAACAAAATCTTCTGCAATGCGATAAATCGTGTCTTTATGATATGATGTCATATTGGCGCTAAAATCATCAGCCATTTTATAGGTAGTTGAACTTTGAAAACTTAAACCAAGTCTAAGACTTTCTGTCGGTAAATATATTAATCCAAGTTTGATGTTTGTTCCTGATCCTTTTGTCTTTAAGTGAAATTGATAATCAAAAGAATCAAGAGAGAAATCAGGATTATCTAGGGCAACCTCATGGTGATAAGTATGTTCTGAAAATTTTGTAGTCCTAAAACCAATATTCCCACCAAGATATAGTTTATTCATGTAATTTCCACTCAAATTAATATTGAATTCGGAAATCCCACCATCATTTTTGACAGTTCTTTGATGATTCATATTTGTATTTCCTAGTCTCGGTAGGTAACTGGTGCTTCCATTTGGGTCAATAGCATAAGTTTGATATGCCAAATCACTTGAAAAGGGAAGGTAGGAGTAGAGTTCATTTTCAAATAATCCTTCAGCAATATCACAGTATGCATCTAATAAAGATTTAAATTGAGTTCCCTTGTAAGTGTAAGAATTATCGAAATTTTGAATTCGGTTGTAGGTAAATCCAATTTGTTGAAAGATAAAACCTTTATTTCTTTGAGAAACATCATTGGTAAATACGAAGCCAAGGTTGTTCAATTTGAAATTATTTGACATCGTTTGAGTTTCTGTAGCGTTAAAAAATGCCTTATTTAAAATGGATGTATTTTGAAAAGTCATACCAAAGGCAGACGAAGAATATCTTCCAAATCCTGCTGGATTAACTGCCGCTGAACTTAAATCAGAACCTAATGCTCCAAATGAACCAGCCATTGCTTCAAAACGAGCTGAACCATACACTTGGGTTTCCGAAAAACGTACAATATCTCTAACATCTTGAGCAAAATAAAATGATGCAGAAAATGTTGCTATGACCAGAAATAAACTTTTCATCTTTTATCTACCTCCTCGTCTAGTTGGTGCTGATGAACCAGAAGAACCTCCACCTCGTGGAGAAGTACTTGAGCCTGAAGATCCCGAGTTGCGAGTTGTTCCTTCGAATGTGCCAGAACCTGTTGAACGCGAACTTGAACTTGTTCCTGATCCAATACTTGATCGTCCGGTGGAACCAGTGGTTGAGTTGTTTCCTGTTGATCTTGAACTATTTGCTGCGTTACTACTTCTATTAACAGAACTTGAACTCACTGATCTATCAGTTCCAGACAAGGTTGTTCCTGCTGAAATTTTTCTCGTGTTTTTGACTGTCGAGGAAGTTATGCCTGTGGTGGTGTTTCTTCCTGAATTGTCTCCACTAATTGTATTTCGAGAATTGGTCGAAAGTTCGGTTGAATTTCGGGCGCTTGAATTACTTTTCTTTGAAAGCCCCAGAACTGTATTCGAACCCCTTCTGTTAGGGTTATTCACTCCTGAAAGAAATGATCTTGGACCATAGTGAGTTCCATAGGAATTATAGCTGCTAGAATAAATATTGTTATTAAACGTCGAGTAATTAAAATTGTTAACGTTATAATAACCGTAAAAATTATTGTAATATGAATGATTATAATACGGGTGATTCATATAATTAAAACCATAATAAAAAGGCATTACTGAACCAAAACTTGTTCCGTATTGATAAGGATAATAAAAAGGATCATTAAACGGACTATATCCTGCATCATAAGCAGCTCTTGTGCTTGCAAATCTGTGTAAACCAGATGTTCTTGCCGTGCTTAAGCCATATCTCGAGTTAAATGTTTTTGCAGTTTTATGGTATCTGTAATTTTCATAGGAAGTAATATCATTTACCTCTTCGGAACTTGATAAAGCGGGGTTTTTAGTCACATAGACATCATCGTCTGCAACTTGTTGCAAATGCGCACAAGAATTCAAGCCTAGAGCGCATATTACGATTGCTGATAAATAATTTAGTGTTTTCATAGTGTGAATGTTTAAATTATACTTCCAAAGATAAACAAAATTTATAACTTTGCAAAATTAAGTTTAGCAAAAAGCATACCATAAAATAACAAAAAATTAACAATTTAATGTCACAAAAACTTACAAGCAGGAAAGAAGATTATTCCAAATGGTACAACGAATTGGTTGGGAAAGCTGATTTGGCTGAACATTCAGGAGTAAAAGGTTGTATGGTGATTAAACCTTACGGTTTTGCCATTTGGGAAAAAATGAGAGATGTTTTGGATACAAAATTCAAAGAAACGGGTCATTCAAACGCTTATTTCCCCATCTTTATTCCTAAAAGCTTGTTTGAGGCTGAAGAAAAAAATGCAGAAGGTTTTGCAAAAGAATGTGCTGTTGTTACGCATTACAGATTAAAATCTGACCCAAATAATCCAGGGAAATTAATAGTTGACCCTGAAGCTAAATTAGAAGAAGAATTAATTGTTCGTCCGACAAGTGAAGCTATTATTTGGAGTACATATAAAAACTGGATTCAATCCTATAGAGATTTACCAATATTAATTAACCAATGGGCGAATGTGGTAAGATGGGAAATGCGAACGCGTTTATTTTTGCGAACAACTGAGTTTTTATGGCAAGAAGGTCATACGGCTCATGCTACAAAAGCAGAAGCAATCACTGAGACAGAGCAAATGTTGGACGTTTACACAGAGTTTGCGGAAAAGTATATGGCGATGCCAGTGATCAAAGGTTTTAAAACAGAAAGCGAACGTTTTGCGGGTGCAGACGAAACTTATTGTATTGAAGCAATGATGCAAGACGGAAAAGCCTTACAAGCTGGAACTTCTCACTTTTTAGGTCAGAATTTCGCGAAAGCTTTTGATGTAAAGTTTGCTGATAAAGAAGGGAAATTGGATCACGTTTGGGCAACTTCTTGGGGTGTTTCTACACGTTTGATGGGTGCTTTGATTATGACGCATTCAGATGACGAAGGTTTGGTTTTACCTCCAAAATTGGCTCCAATTCAAGTAGTTATTATTCCAATTTTTAAAACGGATGAGGAAAAAGCCTTAGTTGAAGCAAAAGCAATTGAAATCAAGCAAAATTTATTGAAACTAGGAATTTCAGTTAAGTTTGATGATGACGATAACCGTCGTCCAGGATGGAAATTCGCTGAGTATGAAATGAAAGGTGTTCCTGTTCGTGTAACCATTGGAGCAAGAGATTTAGCTGAAAATAAAACGGAAATCGCTCGAAGAGATACAAAAGAAAAATTGACTTTATCTTTGGATAACATCGAAAGTTACATTCAAAATTTATTGGATGAAATCCAAGAAAATTTATTTGCGCGTGCTTTGGAATTCAGAGCAGAAAACATGCATCAAGTTGATACTTACGAAGAATTCAAAACACAAATTGAAGAAAAAGGAGGTTTCTATCTAGTGCATTGGGATGGAACAATTGAAACCGAAGCGAAAATTAAAGCAGAAACACAAGCAACCTTTAGATGTATTCCTTTGGATGCTCCAGATGAAGAAGGAAAATGTATGGTAACAGGTTTGCCATCCAAAAAACGATTGGTATTAGCGAAAGCTTATTAAATTTGGGATTATGTTAGAAGAGAACAGAAAAGAAATTTTAGCACTTTTACACAGTAAAGCTGCTTTGAAGCAAGATATACATTTTGATGCACTTGAAGTTTTCAGTAACTTCAAAAAGATTATGCAAGAGGAGGTTTCTTTTCTAAAATCTCAACTTTCAGATAATAGAATCAGAATGCAATACATTGATAAGGGACAATATGAGTCCCAAATTTATGTCGGAAGTGATTTGTTATTTTTCCATTTGCACCCAAATGTGTTTTTATTGCCTGAAAATCACCCTTTTTGGAAGTTAAAATACTTGAAAAAGAATAAAGATAATGGTTATTTTGGTATCATTTATATTTATAATTTTTTGGCGCAATCTGTTTTGCAAGGTAGAGATGACGACCCAGGATATTTGATTGGAAGAATTTTTGTGAATAAAGAGGGGCATTTTTTCATTGAAGGTCAAGGAGCTTTGGGTGTAATTTATAAAGATGTAGAAAAAAGTGTTATTTCAGATGAAATGTTGAAGGATATTTTGTACAAATCCTTCTCTTTTGCGGCACAATTCGAGTTATTGACACCTCCTTTTGAGATGATGTCTCAGATTAATGTAATGCAAATTCAAGAAATTAGTTCAACTTTAAACCTACAAACAGGTAAAAGATTAGGCTTTAAGTTTGGCTCAGAAGAGGATGATTTTTACACAATTAAATAAAAAATCAAAAAAAAGTAAAAAAAATTAATCTGAAAATTTGTGAATTCATTTTTTTGACTTATATTTGCACTCCCAAATTCAAAGGAATAAGGGTTAAAGCCTCAGAAGCAAACGGTTTTTAAGTTTTTTTTGAGCATTTGAAATAAATTATTTTTGGCCCATTCGTCTAACGGTTAGGACATGCGGTTTTCATCCGTAAAATAGGAGTTCGATTCTCCTATGGGCTACAAACACTGAAAATAATAAGGCCCATTCATCTAGTGGTTAGGATATCAGGTTTTCATCCTGGAAACAGGAGTTCGATTCTCCTATGGGCTACAAGTTTTACTAATTAAAAATAAACTAAAAATGGCGAATCATAAGTCAGCTAAAAAAAGAATCAGATCAAACGAAGCTAAAAAACTTCGTAATAAATATGTTCACAAAACAACTCGTAACGCTGTTAGAAAATTAAGAACTATCACTGAAAAAGGTGAAGCTCAAAAATTATTTCCAGCTGTTTCTTCTATGTTAGATAAATTAGCAAAAAGAAATGTAATTCATAAAAATAAAGCATCTAACTTGAAATCAGGTTTAGCTGTTCATATCAATAAATTGTAATAACTTAGTTATTTATTAAAAGGTTCGTCGTTTGGCGAGCCTTTTTTTATGCTCAAAAGTTTAAAAATATTATCTTTGTTTTGATTTGTTGAAATATTGTTTCATATCATTTTGTGTCTTGATTGTTAATTTATTTAATGCTCAACAAAATTTAGCGTTCTCTACAATTGATACAGTTAAACTTGAAACTAGAACAGGAGGAAATGAGTTGGATTCTGTAACGGAATACCATGCCGGTTTTGTAGTTTTAAGTCCTGGTTCTTTCAAAAATTCGCTTTTTGGTCAATATAATAACGATTACTCTTTTAGTTTAACACGCTTAAATTCAACTTTTATTCCCTTTCAAAAAAGGAATTTTAAATTTACAGCTGCACCGCATTTGGGATTTATGTATAGTTTTGGTTCCAAAGGAATTCAGATGTTGAATGTCGAATATCAGCAATTTTTCTCAAAGAAATTTGGCATGAATTTAAGCCTGAATCGTAATTCAATGGGTGAAATGGTGCGTGAAGGCGATTTTAAATTCAGTGAAACGCAATTGAAAAGTCGCTTTTTAGATAAAAGATATAAAAATTATCTCGATTTATCGTACCAAAAAATTATCAAACATCACAATGGTGGATTGGATACTGCGCAATCTGTTTTAGAATTTCCTTTGACATTTTTAAAAGCAAGGAAGACAAATGCATTTGATTCCATTCAGCAGTTTAAGATACAAACGGAGCATTATTTGAATTTTTTGGATGATTCAATTAGAGGTTTTGGCTTGAATTTAAATCAAAAATTGTCCATTTCTAATCGCGTTTATAGAGAGGAAGATTCACTTCAAAAGATTTATTCAAAAATAAATTTAGATAGTTTAAAAACACGAGATCAATTTCAGTTTGCAAAAGTATCAAATGAGTTGGGAGTGTATGTGTCGAACAAAAACTTAAACTTCACTTTCAATTTTTTACACGCCTATTGGAGGTTTCAAAATTTAGCTCAAAATCAAGATACAGTTGAATTAGCTTTAAGTTCTGCACTACAATTTAAAATAGGTAAAATTAACCTGAGAAATCAATTTTATTTCAATTTAAGCGGTGCAAAAGGGGAGAAGTACAACAATTTGATTGTAAGTTACAAACATGCTAAATTTGATTTGAATGGTTTTCTAAACTTTAGTCAGAAATTGCCTGATTTATGGCAACGCTCTTATTTTGCTAATAATTATTCTTGGAAATTGACTAACTTAAAATTACAAACAAATACTAGTGTCGGAGGTGAATTTTCATTCAAAATGAAACAAGATTTGAAAGCTGGAATGAGCTATACGAATTTGAAAAACAATTACTTTTTTGTGGATTCAGTTTGGAGAAATGATACGCTAAATCAGTTAAGTTTATTGAGTTTAAATGTCCGAACAAGTTTGAAGTATAAGTTTTTATTGTTTCAGCCAAGCATCATTTTAAATCAGTTTTCAAGTGATTTATCCCATTTGCCAAAATTGGATTTCCGTTCTCGTTTAGCAATTAACAAAAAGGTATTTAAATCACAGAAGTTAGATTTTATTTTGGGAGTAGATTTTACTTACCAAAGTGCAAGAAAATTAATTGCTTACAACAATGCTTTGGATTTATTAGTTTTGACAAATTCTAGTGAAAAAACTAATCCTAATCAGTATAAATTTGATGTTTTCACTGGAATTCAAGTCGAAACTTTTCGCTTTTACATCAAAGCAGAAAACTTGAATTACATCTGGGATAAAAGTGATTCGTACATTTACCAAGGAATTCCGATTACGCCTTTTTACCTGCGTATTGGTTTGACTTGGGATTTCTTTAACTAGATCTCTTAAATTGGTCAGTGTTTTGACAGAAAGGTGTCAAGTTGTAAAAAACGTAGATGATATTTTAAAACCATATAAGTCATTTAAGATTTGTTTCTAAAAATGAAAAAGAAAAACATTTAAGCTTTTAATTCGCTATTGTGAAGTAAGATATAGCTGACTTTTATGGTCAAAGATAAGTTAGCTTTCTTTTGGACATCCTAATTTTCTTTTATGTCTTATATGGTTCAAAAAAAAACAGAGCGAATGTTGTTAATTAAAACTAAGCACAAAAAAAAGAGTGAAACTAGCGTTCCACTCTCTTTAACCTAACCTACCTTTTACAACTAAACCTGAGACAAATATAAACCAATTTTTGATAAAAACAAAAAAAAGTTTAAAAAATTTGATTGATGTATTGCTATATGCATTAATTATTATCTTTGAGCGCAATTTTGAAATAAATACAATGAAATTATTAGAAGGAAAAGTAGTTTTAATCACAGGAGCTTCACGCGGAATTGGAAAAGCAATCGCTGAAGAATGTGTTAATCATGGTGCAACTGTTGCATTCACATATATCTCATCGGAAGAAAAAGCAAAGGCTTTGGAAGTAGAGTTATCTGCAAATGGCGGAGTAGCGAAAGGTTTTAAATCTGATGCAGGAAATTTTGATGCTGCTCAAGCCTTGGTTGATAGTGTTGTTGAAACATTTGGAACTGTAGACGTATTGATTAACAACGCTGGAATTACAAGAGATACTTTATTGATGCGTATGTCAGAAGAACAATGGGATGAAGTAATTAATACAAATTTGAAATCTGCATTTAATTTAACGAAAGCAGTAATCAAACCAATGTTGAAAGCAAAAAAGGGTTCAATAATTAATATGTCTTCCGTTGTTGGGGTAAGTGGTAATGCTGGTCAGGCGAATTATGCAGCATCAAAAGCTGGTTTAATTGGATTTACTAAATCTGTTGCTCAGGAATTGGGATCAAGAAACATTCGTTGTAATGCAATTGCTCCTGGATTTATCGAAACTGAAATGACTGCTGCTTTGGATGAAAAAGTTGTACAAGAATGGAGAAATTCAATTCCATTGAAAAGAGGTGGTTCACCGAAAGATGTTGCAGATGTAACTGTTTTCTTAGGTTCAGATATGTCTTCTTATGTTACAGGACAAACAATTCATGTTTGCGGTGGAATGTTGATGTAAAAAAAATATTGGATATAAAAAAAGAGACGTCGATAATCGGCGTCTCTTTTTTTGTTTATAAAATTGATTTCTATTTAGTTTGTTCCATTTCTAAACACATAACTGCAGCAGCGTATAAGTCAATAACTGCTCCAGTAACACTTAATGTTCCAAAGTCAACTAAATCTTCAGCGCCTGGTTTGTGTTGTTTTGTTCCTTTATATGATTTTGCAGATTTCAACAAAACATCTTTGATTTGAGCCATTGATAATGAAGGGAAATATGATTTCAACATAGCAGCAGCACCAGCAACCATCGGCGCAGCCATAGAAGTTCCTTGCAGTTTTTTGTAAGCACTTTGAGGAACTGTATTGTAGATTTCAAATCCTGGAGCAAAAACGTCTACTTTTGTTTGTCCATAATTAGAAAAATTAGCAGCCAAATTTTCTTTCGAATTTCTTGTAGAAGCTCCAATAGTTAAAAAGTGGTTTAATTTTTCTGTTTGAAAAGAGTACATTGAAGTTGGGTAATTATCAGTTTGATCAACGTTGGCAGCGTCATTACCTGCAGCGTGAATTAATAATACACCTTTAGAGTCAGCATATTTGAATGCTTCATACACTTCTTTTTGGTTTGGGGAATAAGCTTTACCGAAAGACATATTGATTACTGACGCTCCATTGTCAACTGCATAACGAATAGCCAAAGCGATATCTTTATCTTGCTCATCACCATTAGGTACAGCTCTTAAAGACATTAACAAAACATCATTTGCAACACCATCACCACCTAATCCATTTCCTCTTACAGCGCCAATAATTCCGCCAACATGCGTTCCGTGCAATGCATCTGGACCTTCAACATCTTTATTTCCGTATTTTGTGTCGTTGAAATCGTAAGGGTTATCACCAATAAATTGACGATCGTTGAAATCAACATTTAAATTGAAATCAAGCATAGATTTTATTTGCTCAGTTTGTTCTTTAATAACCTCTTCAGTCAATTCACCTGACATCATTGCCATTGCAAATTGACGTATTCCTGCATCTTGATCCGTTTTTGGTTTCCACTTTTCTAAATCTTTTAATGTGTAATCTGATTTACCGATTGCAGTTTTAACCATTTCAGGAACCATTTTCATCAACATCGGAAGTTGTTCCATTTGTTGCATGGTTTGCTCGTATTGCTCTCTTTCTTCACGAATTTCCTTTCTAACTTTTTTGTATAATTCGTATTCCTCAGTGTCTGCACTTGAAACTGCACTAGGGTCCATTGTTTCATATTTACCCATCAATTTTTTGTAAATACGAGTTTTTTCCAAGCAAGCATCATTCTGATTTTGACCAGCAGCATTTCCTAGGAAATTCCAACCATGAATATCATCGATGTATCCATTTTTATCATCATCAATACCATTATTTGCAATTTCTTTTGTGTTTACCCAGATTTTACCTTTCAAATCTTCGTGTTCAACATCAATTCCTGAATCGATTACAGCAACAATTACAGTAGTTGTTTTTCTACTTTTCAATTTTTTGTATGCTTTTTCAGTTTGCATTCCTGCACCTTTTCCATTGTACCAGTTTAAGACTTTTGCGTCAACTTGACCAAAAACCACTCCAGTAAATCCTAAAGAAATGAAAGAAAAAGTTAATCTGATGATAATTTTTTTCATGTTTTATTTACTTTTTTAAAATTCAATCGTTATATAGAAAACAAATATCATATTATTTTTTTGATTATATTTAAAAAAATATTTATTTTTATGAATTATTAGTTTAAAAGGTCAAACTTAAAAGTTAAACGGATGAAGTCAATATACATTTTACTTATTTTTACTGCATTTTTTTCAAGCATATCTTTTTCGCAAGTTGTAAAGTTTGGATTTGACATGTTATTAGAAAATAAGCCAAACGAAAAAATGCCTTTTGCTATCCAAAATGATGGTCAAAAAACGCTTGTTGCGTTAGGAGAGGTTGGAATATTTCCTAAATCAATAAGTAAAGAATGGTTGTTTGTATCATGTACTCCAAGTCAAATTGATCTGTTAAATAAAAATTTAAAGATTGAAAATTTTTATTTTGAAAACTCTGTACCTCAATTGTTAAATGATTCCACTCGTGCTACAGTTCATGTAAATGAGGTACATGCCGGGACTAATGGGCTTTCCATGCCTTACACAGGTAAAAATGTAATTATAGGAATTGTTGATGATGGAATTGACTTTAAGCATCCTGATTTTTTAACTTCAAATGGTAAAACACGCATTTTGAAATATTGGGATCAATCTGGAGACTCTTTGGGTTATTATAATGTCCCAGAACCATTTGATTACGGATTTCAATTTGATAGTTCTAAAATCAATCAACATATTTCAACCTATTTATCTGCAAATCCCCTTTTTCCAAATCTTGGAGGAGAATCCTATCACGGTACAAATGTTTCAGGTATTGCTGTAGGGAATGGCTTGGCTAATGGCAAAAATAAAGGAATGGCGCCTGATTCAAAAGTTGTTATTGTCAGAACTGACTTTAGTATCGCTAACTGGACCTTAACTGTTGCCGATGCTTGTAACTACATTTTTAATGTTGCTGATTCCCTTGGATTGCCAGCAGTTGTAAATTTAAGTTTAGGAGATTATTTTGGGTCGCATGATGGAAATGATCCTGCTTCTGTTTTGATTGAGCAGTTGTTAGATGAGAAAGGTGGTCGTATTGTTGTTTGTGCTGCAGGAAATTCTGGAAACATTGGGAAATACCATGTTGGTGGTGTGGTAGATGCGGATACATCCTTTACTTGGTTAACAAATAATCCTTCAGGTGCATATGGCGCCAATACTGTGTTTTTTGATTTATGGTCAAATATTTCAGATATGCAAAATGTTAGGTACTCATTTGGTGCTAATTTGGCAAGTGGTTCTTTTTCTAATCGTTCTTCGACAATATTCAGACCTTATAATGCAAGTCTTGGTGGTGTAATTCATGACACTTTAAAAAATACAAATGGAGAAAGACTGGCAATTTTGGAGATATATCCTGAAATAGTTGCTGGAGCATATCACCTACAAGGTTATTTTAGTCGCGTTGATTCAACAAATTATAATTTTAGATTTTCAACAACAGGTTCTGGGAAATACGATATGTGGTCAGGTTCTGCTTTTGGTTTAAATGCATTTGTAACGTCAATACCAAATGTAACTGATTTTCCTAGTATTGCTCATTATCATGCTCCTGATACTTTGATGTCAATTGTTAGCTCATGGGCTTGTTCAGAAAAAGTAATTACTGTAGCTAATTTTAGAAATAGAAGAAGTGGTGTGAACTTTTTAGGAGATCCTTGGGATACTGGTGTTAATTCTGGTGTTTTGAGCGTCAATTCAAGCAAAGGGCCTTCAAGGTTAAATGTCTTAAAGCCTGATGTTGCTGCTCCTGGAGATGTTTCGTTCACTGCTGCACCATTGTGGTTTATAGCAGATTCAGCAAATGATTTTAGATTAGATGTGGGCGGTATGCATGTAGGAAATGGAGGTACATCTATGGCTTCACCATGTGTCGCTGGTATAGCCGCCTTATATTTAGAAAAATGTAATTTGGCATCTTATTCAGATTTTAAAACAGATTTGACCTCAACTGGTTTAAGTGATTCATACACTGGAACTTTGCCGAATTTGGCCTTTGGAAATGGAAAAGTAAATGCGCTAGAAACGTTGAAATTGAGGAATTACAATGCACAAATTAATGGTTTTCATTTATTATGTGGATCTAGTGATGATTTATCCATTACGAGTTCAATTAGTCCTGATTCTATCATTTGGAATTATAATAATACCGATGTAAAAACGGATGTTTTAACGATTAACGCAACTGGTTTTTATACGGCATATGTTTATGATGATAAAAAATGTATGGAGAGAGATACCTTAACAGTTGGACAAGGAAATGCACTGCCGGATCCAATAATTGATACCATTGGAGGTATTTTAACTTCAAATTCAGCTCCAAATTATCAATGGTACATGAATGGTAATATTTTAAATGGGCAAACTTTGCAAACATTAATTGGAAATATTAATCAAACAGCTCAGTATTATGTCGTGATAACAAGTCCTGACGGATGTCAATCAGTTTCTAACATATATCAAGGAAATGCTTCAGTGCCAGAAAACACTTTAAATTTCAAAGTTTTCCCAAATCCGGTTGAGAATTCTTTACATATTCTATCCGATTTAAAAATTAATAAAGTTACTATTGAAGATCTAAATGGAAAAACAATCTTTGTTTCAAAAGATTTTAAGGGAGAAATAAATGTCTCATCCCTCAAAAGTGGATTTTATTTTATAAAAATTTCAAGTGAAAATGATTTTTTCACGACAAAATTTGAGAAAATGTAGTTTGGAACAAATTATTAATTCTATATTTGCGCACTTAAAAATCAAGAATGAATTTAACAGGTATTATTTCAATTTCAGGAAAACCAGGTCTATACAAGGTTGTAGCTCAAGGGAAAAACAACATTATTGTTGAGTCTTTAGAGGATAAAAAAAGAACTCCAGCATATTCTTCGGATAGAATTTCAGCTTTGGAAGATATCAGTATTTATACCTATGATGAAGATGTATCTTTAAAAGAAATTTTGAAATCAATTTTTGATAAAGAAAAAGGAGCTCCGTGTATTTCTCACAAAGAAGATAAAACTAAATTAGAAAATTATTTGTTAGAAGTTTTACCAAACTACGATCAAGAAAGAGTTTATACATCTGATGTTAAGAAAATTTTTCAATGGTATAACTTGCTTCATAAAGCTGGTGAATTAAAAGTTGAAGAGGAAGTAAAAGAGGTTGTTGCAAAAGAACCAAAAGCTAAAGCCAAAAAAGAAGATTCTTCTGAAGCGACAGAAAAACCTGTGAAAAAGGAAGCTAAAACTGTTAAAAAACCTGCAGCAACAAAAAAAGTTGACTCAAAAGCAGCTCCAAAATCAACAGCTAAATCAGCAGCTCCAAAAAAAGTTACTGCTGTTAAAACAGGTGGTGGAAGAGGAAAATAATTAAAAGATATATTTTTAACGAAAAGGCATTTGATAAATTCAAGTGCCTTTTTTTATTTTGCAAATTTTCTTTAAAAAAAATGAGCATGT
>JBKCGI010000052.1:0-6091 GCA_046303515.1 Flavobacteriia bacterium
CACTAATATGTACCTTCAAAAATGAAATAAAAATGTAAAATAATAATAAACAAAAATGAAATTTTCTATGTGAATTATATTATGAGGATTTTTTTTTGTGAAATTTAATTGATACTTTAAACATATACTTTTTGTTTAAAGTTCTAAGTTGCTTTTTAGAAATTATTAAACTAATTAATCAAAGAATTTTAAAAGTCTTTCCCTAAATAAACTAAAACATTAATTATTCAGCTTGATAACCTTTAAACTCTCCATATTATTAGCATCAACAATCTGGATAAAATATACTCCATTTTGATAACTTGAAAAATCAATTTCAAATTCATTAGTGCCTTTTACAACATCTAATTGATCAGTATAAATTATTTTACCATTCGATTCAGAAACCACAATATTTTTCTTTGAATTAATATTTGATTTCACGTTTAATTTACAATTTTTTTCAAATGGATTTCTCGTTACTTCTGAATAATTTGCAAACTCGTTTTCTATATAATCTACTGCTAAAAGTGTTTTTTGACCATCAATATCTGTTTGCATCAATCTGTAGTAAAAAGATTCATTTCCAACATAATAATCGACAAAATCATATGCCCGTATTTCATTGCTATTGCCTGCGCCATCAATTGTAGTAAGAATGTCAAAATCTGTTCCGTTTACGCTTTTTTCAATTGTAAAAAAAGAGTTATTACGTTCAGAAAATGTTTCCCAGCTTATTCTATTAGTTTTTTCATCTAAACTTGAAACCTCAAAACTCCCCATCTCCACAGGCATAACAGCAGCTACACAAAATGGAGCAGGCCTTGTTACATTGCTAACAACCATGCTAGTATTGCAAATAACATGATTATTCAAATTTGTAGCTACACCATCACCAGCTGTGAAACCCCAATAAACTCCTTTATAACCAAGAGGATATGTCGCATTTATTGGAAAATAACCTCTAATATCTCCAGTACTTGCGACCAATCGATCATCAAAATAAGCACTAAAAATATTGTTAGCTGCATCCCACATGATACAAATATTATGAGCCAAACCATCATTTACAGATAATCCAGTTGATTTTAAACATGTTTGACCTCCCACTTTTGAGGTCAAATCACCATTTCTTACAATTTGAGCATGATCACAAGAGTCAGAAGGTGTTCCTGAATCTCCAGGACCTGTTAAAAAAGTGTCAAATTCAACTCCTAACGAGGTCCCAATTGGAACTCCACTAGGTCCTGGATTATGATACCCTATATTTCCACCAATACCACCATACTTATTTGGAGAAGCATCCTGTTTAAGCGCGAATACTATTCCATCACCTGATTTTATATTTGCGCCAAAGGTTACGGAAGTTTTTAACAAAAAAGAACTATCTAGATTTATAGATGTGCAAACCCATGCAGCACCAAAATTATCTGTTAAATTTGCTGGGGTCATTGTTATGCATGAACCCGAACTTGTGGCTCCACCTTTCAAACTGAATTTTCCCGCACCACAAGCTGTCGGTGACCCACCGGTTTCAAAAGTAATTGCGGTAGCAGCAGTATTTGTATACTTTATAGTCATCTGCGTGTATGCCACTAAATCTAAAAAAATAAATGCATTTAATAAGAAAAATTTCATCCCACATTTTTTATGATCAAAACAAATATAGAAATAATTATTGTACAAAATACAATAAGTTCTGAAAAAAAATTATATTTGTAAAGAAAATTCAAGTTTTTAAAAATTAAACAGCTAAAAAACAATATATTATGTTTGTATGTAAAAATAAAAAAAAATGTTTTTTAACATTTACAACAACAATTTTAATATCATTAAATGTAATTTCACAGGTAAATAATGTGAAAGTAATACAAGAAAAAAATAAATTTCAAATAACTGTGAATAAGTTGCCTTATTCTATAACAGGTGCAGGAGGAAATACAAACTTAAAAGATCTGAAATCAATTGGAGGCAATACTATCAGAACTTGGAGCACAGAAAACGCCCAACAAATATTGGATGAAGCTCAAGCGAATGGTATAATGGTTATGATGGGGCTTTGGGTTCAACATGAGCGTCATGGGTTTGATTATAATGATAAAACAGCAATTAAGAAACAGCTTGAAGGATTTAAAAAAGAAATAAATAAATATAAAAATCATCCTGCTTTATTAATGTGGTGTATTGGGAATGAATATGAACTTCAGTATTCTAACATAAATGTTTGGCAAGCGGTAAATGACATTGCTAAAATGGCAAAAAAACAAGATAAAAATCATCCTATTGTCTCCGTAACAGCAGGTATTGATGATGAAAAAATAAAGTTTATCCAGAATAAATTGACTGCCATAGATATTTTGGGAATAAATACTTACGGAGATATTGGTAAAGTAAGAGCTGTTTTAGACCGAGCAAAATTCAAAAAACCATATATGATTACTGAATGGGGGCCTACTGGTCATTGGGAATGCGCAAAAACAAGTTGGGGAGCTTCTATTGAACAAACTAGCAAGGAAAAAGCCGATTCATATTTACAACGATACACAAATTATATTAAATCAGATTCGAATCAATGTATAGGATCTTTTACCTTTCTTTGGGGTCAAAAACAAGAATATACAAGCACTTGGTACGGAATTTTTCATGAAAACGGACAAAAAACTGAAGTATTTGACGCTTTAGCTGCTTGTTGGTCTCCAAATTTAATTTTATCGAATAATTCACCGAAATTAAATGCAATCACATCAAATTATGGAGAAAACTTGTCAAATGTAATCTTAAAAGGAAATCAAAGTATAGAATTTCAGGTAATTGTTTCAGACAAAGAAAACGATAAATTAGAATATAACTGGTCCCTCTTTCCGGAAAGCTCTGATTTAAAATCAGGAGGCGATGCAGAAAGTAAGCCCAAAGAAATTTTTGGTCTTATTGAAAATGATAAAATGGGAAAATGCACTTTAAAAGCACCTCTTGAAATTGGTAAATACCGTCTTTTTGTAAGTATTTCTGATGGAGAAAAAATAGCTTATGCAAATGTTCCTTTTTTAGTAGAATAATAAACTTAAAACTTAAATTTTATGGAAAATAAAACAAACAAATCTTTAATGGTAATTACGATGGTCTTCTTCTTTTGGGGATTTGTGGCTGCATCTAATACGGTCTTAATCGGTCTTTTTAAGGATAATTTTTCTTTAACGCAATTTCAATCGCAACTTGTAGACTTAGCCTTCTATGTAGCCTATTTCGTAGGAGCCTTAATATATTACATATTTTCCAATCTTTTTGGAGATCCGATAAACAAGATTGGATATAAAAAAGCCTTGGTAATTGGTTTATTGATTTCTGCTTTGGGAGCTTTAGGCTTCATTCCTGCAGCAAACAATCATTCGTTTACATTAATGTTGATTTCATTATTCGTGGTGGGACTTGGTTTTGCAATGCAACAAATTGTTGCAAATCCATATGTGATTGCTTTAGGAGATCCTGCTACTGGCTCGAATCGTGTTAGTCTTGCTGGTGGAATTAATTCGCTTGGAACTACAATCGGTCCACTCCTTGTTAATTTTGCAATATTTGGATCAATGACACATGCTATTAAAGTTGGTATTGAAAGTGTCAAATTACCATATTTAATACTTTCATTGGCATTTGTTCTAGTAGCAATAATAATTACTTTTTCTAAATTGCCAAAACTTAGTAACGACGAGAAAATTGAAAAAGGTTTAGGAGCTCTAAAATTTCCGCAATTGAGATGGGGCATGTTGGCTGTCTTCATCTATGTTGGTGTAGAAGTAGCAATTCAAAGTAATTTACCCGAATTAATGAAACAAAAAAACTTTTTGAATTTAAGTCCTGATAAAACAGTTCATTTTATTTCCTTGTATTGGGGAAGTTTAATGATTGGTAGATGGGTTGGAGCAATTTCTGTTTTTAATGTTAGTAAAAAAGTTAATTCAATATTGACAATTCTTGTTCCACTATTAGCTTACATGGTAATCCTAATTGTAAATTGGATAAAAGGAAGCCCAATTATGGATATAGTATTCTTTTTACCTATGGTTTTTATTCTCATCATTGGTTTCTTTTATTCAAAAAACAAACCTGCTAAAACAATGATTTTATTTGGCTTTTTGGCGACAATAATGATGTTATTAGGTTTAATTTTAGAAGGCAAAATTGCACTTTATATGTTTGTATCTGGAGGCTTATTTTGCTCAATAATGTGGCCTTGTATTTTTTCATTATCCATTGCAGGTCTTGGTAAATACACTTCACAGGGGTCTTCCCTACTCATTATGATGATTTTAGGAGGAGCCTTGATACCTCCTTTACAAGGTTGGCTTGCAGACACAATGGGAAGTATTCATCTTTCTTATATAATACCCGTTTTATGCTTTAGCATCTTAACAATTTACGCCATCAGAGTAAAACAACTACTTAAAATTCAAGGAATTAACTTTGAGGAGTTAGATGGACAAAAAATAAATCATTAAAATTTTTAAAAAAAATTCACACTTATGGTAAAATATACTATATTTGTATAAATTATAAAACATTACGTTATGAAAAAAGTATACTATTTATTATTTTTTGCCTTTTTGGGACAATCAATAAATGCACAAATTATTGGTACTTGGAAATTAGCACCACGCGTTGGATCTCTTGCAGTTGGACCAACGGAAACTGATTTTAGTTGGTGGTCAAGTGATTTACAGGCCGTAACTGACAGAGCTTGTTTATTTGATGATTCATTAACATTTGATGCAAATGGTGAGGTAACACATTACATGGACAACTTAACGTGGTTAGAAGAATGGCAAGGTGTACCTACTGCAACTTGCGGATTTCCATTGAGTCCTCATGATGGTTTTGGATTAACATCAGATCCATTTACTTACGTTTATGACGGCGTGGCTAACACACTTACATTAAATGGAATAGGTGCCCACCTAGGACTTCCAAAAGTTATCAATGGTGCTGAAATAACAAGTAACAACGATGCCGCAGCTTCAATCGTTTATAACATCTCCTTTTCCAACAATGATAATACAATGACTGCAATTATTTCATTTGGAACTGGATTTTGGAAATTTGTTTATGACAGAACTGATGCTCTAGAAATTACAAATCCGAACGTAACCTTCTCTGTTGACATGAACCAATACACAGGAACAATTGCGAATGGAGTCTATGTAAATGGTAGTTTTAACGCTTGGTGTGGAGATTGTAACCCAATGACGAATATTGGAAACAATATTTGGGAAGTAACTTTACCATTGCCAGCAGGAAGCATTGAATACAAATTTACAGTTGATGGTTGGAGTGCATTCGAAGAATTTGCTACAGTATTGCCATGTATCGACAATGTTGCTGATGGATTCAACAATAGATTTTTTAGTTTCACAGCTGACGCAACAATTCCAACGGTTTGTTACAATAGCTGCGATGCATGCCAAACAAGTTCTTTAATTGAAAACAATATTTCTAGTAAAATTTCAATTAGCCCAAATCCAGCAAGTAAAATAATTGAAATAAGTAGTTCTTCAAATGCAAAAAGAATTCAAATTATCAATTTAGCTGGCACTAATGTTATTGATGTAAAAGGAAATAACAACACTAAAAACAACATTAATGTGTCTTCATTAACTTCAGGTGTTTACTTAGTTAACGTTGAAACGAACGAAGGTACTTTTATTCAAAAATTAGTTATTGAATAATAAAGTTTTCTATTTTTAATTTAAGGTTTAATTGAAAGACTGTCATTTTTGGCAGTCTTTTTTTTATACCTAAACCTCTTTTTCTGATTTTTCACGGTAAGCAATTGTGAAAAAAATATAGTAAGAATCAGCATGGTTAAAGCGAATCCATTTAATTATTTAAAGATTAATAACATTTTGATGTTTAAATCTAATTTTCATTACTCCCTCTAAAAACATTAAATTTGCAACATGTATTTTGACAGTTACAAACACAAAGGAATGCGTCGTCAGCTAATTGACGAATTAAAAAACAAGGGGATCAGTGACCAAAGAATCTTGGACGCATTTGATGCTATTCCAAGACATTTTTTTCTGGACAAAGTTTTTGAAAAA
Source organism: Flavobacteriia bacterium (assembly GCA_046303515.1). Lineage (GTDB taxonomy): Bacteria > Bacteroidota > Bacteroidia > Flavobacteriales_D > Crocinitomicaceae > M2408. The sequence continues at coordinate 6,072 of JBKCGI010000052.1, forward strand.
CAAGCCTATTCAAACATGGC
>JBKCGI010000053.1:0-3686 GCA_046303515.1 Flavobacteriia bacterium
CACCAGTACATATCAATAGAAATTTAAAATACTAAAAAAACAAACAAATATAAGGTATAAACCAATAGCTACCTTATTTTGTTCACGGAAATTGAATTTTACAAAAAGAAAACTTAAGGGAAGAGACAAAACAAACCAACAAACATAATTGAAAATTGGGATGGTGTCATTTGCCCAAGACCAGTAATCTGAACTCATGGCAACGGGTTCAATCAGGAAATCCAAAATTGTCATTAGTAAGGAGGTTAAGATTGTTCTGACGATAATATTTTTAGAGATAAGCTGAGAAATCATTCCCGAAGAAATGACTAAAATTCCCCAGTTTACGCCAATGATTAAAGGAACATCAAATAGTTTTATTCCTAAATTTTTTCCGTAGTGATAATCTCCAAATAATAGTCCTGTGTGAATTCCAATCCATTCAAAAGTCATTCCTGCTATAAAACAAATTGCAATGAAAATTAGAACTTTTGAAATTTCGTTCTTAAAACTAAGAACAAGCACACTAATTGCCAACAATAAATTAAAAGCGCTCAAAGGTAAAACAATTGAGCGCCAATTTTCTGAGAACATGGTAAAAACTCCAACAGTGTGGAAAATCACCAAAATTGCAATTAAAATGATTTCTTTTTTTTCTAAATGTAAACTTTTCACAAAGGATTAAACGAATAAAACTCGATTTTGTTCACTTATTTTGAATTTACAAAAACGCGCTGTAAAACTAATTCATGTGATTGACCAAATTCTGCCAAACACCATTCTTTCAACTTCCTTAATTCATCTGCAGAATTAATCCATTTCAATGCTTTTTTTAATTCTTTATAAAATAAAGCGTGATCAAAGCTAACTTTTCTTAAAATGTTTTTACTCAATTCCAACATAACAATTCGTTTTAAATTATTACTAAATTAAAAAATAAACGATTGTCTCGTCAAAAAAGTATGTTAAAAAAAATTAAAACTTATGAACAACTGCTTTATTCAACGATTTTCACTTTTATTACCTGATAAATCTCACGGGTAACTTTATCGTAAACATAAACTAATAAATGTAAATTTTCTGGATTATACTGAGAAGGAATTCTGTAGCTATAGTCCAAATAATATTTTCCATTGGTATTTTTGTAAGAGTCAGAAACTGTTTTCCCTAATGCTTTCCCATCAATACAGCCTCTCATTACATGATGATGCACATAATTAATTGAATCCACACCTGAAGGAAAAGCTTGAGGTTTTACAATTGAATCTTCAATTAAATAAACTACTTGTGCAATGTCGTTGCTGATTTCTACTTTCTTTTCAATCTCAGTGTGCAAATAAAAACCTTTTGATTCCTCATAATAATTTACTTTTCCTTGCAGATTTATTTTTAAACTATTTGAAGCAAGGGTATTATTTACCAAACTTGTCCAAGTATTTGGATGGTGTGTATTTTGATTATTTACTGGAATCCTGCTTATTGTTCCCCATGGATTCGCAACAAAATTTGAACCAGCTGTGTTTTTACCTAAAAAAGTCCCAATTTCAAGACCTTCTGGGTTGTAAAATTCATGTTCATAAAGCCCTGTATGCGTTTCCTGAAAACTTCCTATACCATCCGGTCCAGTATGTATTGCGGCAACAAATATTCTTCCGTAATTATCTTCCTCCAGCTGTTCAGCCAATGCTGCTGCTGCGGGACAATAAATACATTTATGACCTGTAAAATCTTCAATTAAAACATTTCGATCTAAATTTGTATTGTCTGTAAAAGTTGGCCACTCATTACTTTCATACTCTTCCCATGTACCAGGATAAATTGATTTATCTAAAAAATCTTGGTCGATTGGTTGTTCCACTTTGTTACAGGAGCTAGTTAAGAATAAACTTGCAATTGCCACTAAAAAAATAATATTTTTCATCTCTTGAAAATTTAATTCAATATTTTAAAAACTGTGTGTAAATGTAAATGTCAAACCATTGGAAGCAGGAACAAATCTGCAAACTCCTCCAACACAAAACAATCCAGCTCTTTGTTTTCCATAAGAAACTGTAAAACGAGTAGATTCTTTAACATAACCAACTGTACCGATTATATAATGTAATTTCAAATGCTCATCAGGGTTTCCGTAATTGTATTGATCCATAACACCTAAAAACCAGTTTGATCCAATATTGTATTCAACAACCAAAGTTCCCCAATTTCCTTTGTCTTTTTTTGTCAACAGCAATTGGGCTTCTGTTCTTATGGAATGTTTTTTATTAATTTTGTATTGCGCCTCAATAACACCTATATTCGTATTGATAATTCCTTTGGCATCACCTGTGATTTTTGCAACGTCATTGTTAATTGAAATGTTGTAATAATTCAAAATCATGTTGAATTTTTTCGAAAATTTACGTGTGATAGAAACGTTTATGTCTTGCCAATATAAACTATCACTTAAGTCAAATAAACGAGAAGAATAAGTAACTAGCGCTGTGTCTCTGGAATATGTTGAAACACTATGTTGCATTGGTCTATATGCCGAAGAATAATTTAAACTAATAGTCGTTCCGTATTTTCCACCCAATTTTTTCCCCCAATCCTTGTCTTTCGGAAGCGTGTAAATCAATTCCGCTTGAAAAGCGATTTCACCTAGAGGCTGAGTTGCATATGGATACAAAGAAGCTACTAAATTGTAGGTATGGGTTCTATTCATTGCTGGTAGAAAGTTAATCAACACATCTTGCAGAATTTGGGATCTATCCGAACGAAAACTCATGTTATCTACTGATTTTCCAGATAATAGAATTCCTAAGCCCTTGCGTGAATAAGAAAAATTAACTAATGCAGCATGGCCTGTATTATAAATGAACTGGTTGTCTGAAGAGGGGTCATTAATTTTATGCACGTATTCTGCATTTAAACTAAATTTTCCGTATTTCATATCTATTCTACCTCCATACGTTGCAACATTTAAAGGTAAAATAAGTGTATCATTGTTGTCTGCTTGATATTTACTGACAAAAGAACCACCAAGTGTAACATCCAATTTTTTGCCTTCTAATTTTTTAAATAATTGATTCAAATTTACAGAAGCATCAATTCCTCTTACAATTCCATCTGCCGTTACAATTTGACCATTTCTGAATGATAAGCGTTGTTTTCCATAAACTCCCTTCAACACAACTCCTTTGTTAGGACGCACAATAAGACGCATTCCATCTAAGAAATTATCATAACCAAGTGCTCTGTCTTCGTAAACTCGGAGAGATAAGCCAGAACCAAATTGCTCGTAAATTGAACCTAAAGTTACGTCGATGAAATCATTTCCGTAAGCAACATAACGCATACCAATTCCCGTTCCATCAAATTGATTCGGATAACCTTGAATTCTAGGCAAATAAGACTCCAATCTCATTCCTGCTCGAAAATTTCCTTTTGCAGCAAAAATGTTCATATAACTATTTAATAAACCTTTTGAATCGGGTTGGGTTGCTCCAATTAAGGAATCTGCATTCAAGTATTGAAATGTACTTTCAATATTACCAGTAATTGTTGCCTCTTTATTTTGAGCATTTAAACTCAAAAAAGAAAAAAAAGAAATTACGAAAAGTGATTTTTTCATCTAAAATTTATTTTTTTGTCAATTTTTTAATCTCTTCATACAATTTGTCTTCGTCTCCTGGAGCATAATTGTTGTGAGAATAAACGATGTTTCCTTC
>JBKCGI010000054.1:0-2714 GCA_046303515.1 Flavobacteriia bacterium
CCCATCAACAACAAGATAATAATATTGGCCAATAACTGTAGCAAAGGTATGTGAATGGGATGCTTCTCCTCCACTCGTTGTGGTGTATATAACATCTCGCGGACAAGAAACATAATTCCATTCTGTACCAAGTGTAGGACAGGCAGAACCATCTCCACTTGGATTAGTTACAACTATTGATTGTATTTGATTTGTTTGACCAGTTACAGTTACAGTCATGGAGGTTGAAGCCGCTCGAAATTTAACCCAAGTATCGTTGTTATTTGCATTATTCCAAGCACAAGTTCCATTATTGAAAACTGTAGTATTAACATCATTTATTTGATCAGCACCTGGAGAGTTAGCTTCGTTGTTTTTTCCATTGGTTGTTCCACAAATGGAACTTCGGCACATATTTATAATGGCAGTTGCACAGGTATTTCCGTTACTCGTTTCGTCAATTGCTTGGTGTAAACTAACATCGCCAAAAATTAAACCAATAGATTTTAAACAAGGTTCAGATACAGTACCTTCAGAAAAGATAAATTGCCAATCACCATTTGCATTAACGCCATTAAAAGTTGACTGAAGGTTAGAAGGAGAGTCTACACCACTATTGTTGTAATGTGCCCCATAAGCGCCATTACTATTACCAGAACCTGTATTAGCATCGTTTGGATATTGCGTGCAAAATTGCGGTGTAACCAAGGTTAATCTTTGAGTTCCTGATAAGCTAGTGGTTGCATCATTTCCAGAAACGTTGTCACCCCAGTAGACTGGTAAACAAACGCCTGTAGGAGATTTTATTCTTAGTTGTAGTAAGCGTAGATTGGCGGATGACCCTGTGCATGAATTATCTAATTCTATCGTTATTGCAGATAATGTATTTGATGTAGTGTTTAAAACTCCCACTCCTGAGACAGTTAACTTATACCATGATACGTTTTCAGTTCCAGGTGTTGAACAACTACCTACTGCGCCTGTTAAATCTTCAACTGGTGAAAAAGTTTTCGTAAAAGTTTGAGCATATATGCTAATAAATGAGCAACTTAAAACAATATATAAAATAAGCAGTAAAAAGTACCTTACAAGCTTCAAGTCTGAAGCTTTAAAAATACTTTTGTAGGTAAGTAAAATTTTCATGGTATAGTAAATTAAATTATTTTTTGAATCAATTAAATATATTCAGGTCCGATAATCTTACTAAATCGATTCTTACTTTTACCTCGATTTGCAAATGTAAATTTACGTTAAGACTACGTTAAATAATTACTATATATGTAGGGAATTTGTGTGTGTATTTATTTTAACCACTATAGTTAACTATAGAGACAAAATTAAAGCGTTTTGATTTTTGTTAATTGGTTTTCAGCTGCTTAATTTAAGTTTGAGCTTAAATTTTGGTAATAATTATAATTTCTTGTTGCTGAAATTTTTGTTTTGTTATTATTGAAATATTTGGAAATTTCAAACGGTTTTATTTGTAATTTTAATTGTAAAAATGATTGAAATTTAAGGTGGAATTTCAAAAACAGAAATCTATATTAAAATTTAATTACTTTTTAAGTATTCCAATTTTGTCGGCATACTCAATTAATTGAATTTTATTACTAATTCCAAGTTTACTTTCGATATTCTTTTTGTGAGAAATTACTGTTTCTCTTGCTATGTGTAAAAGGTTTCCAATTTCAGAATAGCTTTTATCTATTAAGCTTAAAACTTCAAGCTCTCTTTCAGATAATTCTTTGATGTGCTGAGCAGTTTTAATGGTAGTTTCTTTTTCTAAGAGATTAGACTCTAAGGATTGGGTTTTAAAATGTAGACTTTCAAAATCTAATTTGATTTTATCAAGTTCTGTTTTATAGGAAAGACATGCTTTTTCTGTTTCGGATAATTTTTCCTCTAACTCTTTGTTTTTGTTTTGATTTACTTCTTGATTGTAATCAATGATCCAGGCTTGTCCCAAGAATATGAAAATGAATATTAGCAAAGATTGAGAGGTAAAGGCAGTTACACTTAAAATATCATAATTAGCCATTTTAATAAATGGCGAAAAGCCAATTTGGGTAATTAATAATAGAAGTGTGAGGAAAATGGAGATATAGAAAAATGAATGGCGGTATTGTGGTCTTTTATAAAAAGATTGAACAATAGCGTATCCCAATAGCACATATGTTAGAGAAGAGTATACAAAATCAAAATAATTGACAACTAAACTTGTTTCTTGTTTTTCTCCCCAAAACATAGAATAAAAGAAAACAAATCCAATATTTGTAAGTAAAATGAATATTGCCCATTTCATTTTGTTCTGAAACAGGGGGAATTTCTTTTTTAGGTATTCAAAGGAGTAAGAAAAGAAAGGCAATGAAGCGAGAAAAAAAGCGTTGTTATATGCCGAAAAAGTTTTGATTACTAAGGAAACATAACCAGGTTTCATAAAGCCTAAAAATCGATAAAGATCCATTGCTACCCATAAAAAGAGGGCACAAGCAATAAAGATTAAGCCTAAATCTTGTTTTAAGTTTTCAGCAATTTTTTTTGCACGGTACCAAATAAGCACTAGAAAGATGCCACCGAATAAGCACGTAAATAGATGTATTAATCTAAGTACTTCAATTTTTGATAGCTCTGCTAATTCTATATTGATCATGAATATTTGGCCCTAAGTTTAATGCAAATATATTCAAAAAACTTAAGGAACAAAATATTTAAGTCAAAATGTATCGGTGTAATGC
>JBKCGI010000055.1:0-3938 GCA_046303515.1 Flavobacteriia bacterium
GCTGACCTATAAAATTTTAAGTTATGCTTTCAGAAAAGGAAAAATTAAAATTAAAAAAACGTTATAACAAAGTTCGTGAAAATAACCAATCTTTTTACGAAACAAATCAACGTGAAAAATTTACAAATCGTTTAAATTCAATTAAAAAATGAAAAAACAGTTACAACTTGGTACCGATGGAATGACTATCAAAAATAGGTCCATTCGTCGTGCCTTTTTAGAGTTGGTTTACTCTGAAACTGCTTTGGCAAATCAAGGGATTGATTTAAGTCAAATTACAGTAAATGTAAAAGTAAATCAAAAAGGTGTTGAAGATTCAACAAGTGTTCAACCATTACCAGCTTATGCAAAGTATTTGCGTGATGTTTACGCTCCAATTTTGCCTACTTCATTTGCTCCTGGTGTTCAAGTTTTAAGAACTTTTACAACTGAATTTTCAGTTGGTGTATCTTCTACCAATGTAGTAAGAATTCCATTACTTGAAAGTCCTTTTATTTTAAAAGGTCAGGATTCAATTCGTATCGATGTTCAAACTCCAACTAGCGCATTTGGTACTGCAAACGTTGGAAACAATGAAGTATATTTAATTGTTGAGGACGGTACGGACTTAATTCAAGACGGTATTGTTTTACCTCGTTACTATCCAGTATTAAATAACTCATCAAATCCTCTTTATGATTTAGGCGGTTTGGTAAAAGAAATTACTTTAGTATCAGGTAACGGTAATTCTTTTGCAAGTGATATTCCGTTTAAATCTGCTAATGTTCAATCTAAGTATTATAATGATACTTTTGACACTGAACAAATAAGCGTTTTGCCAATGTATGCACCATTTTATGCAAATACCCCAGTATTTACATTGTTTAATTCTAAAGATAATGGTAAATACTTGGAAAATGTATCATTATCATTAACAGTTGATACAACTGATAGTACAATTGGAGGTGATTGGGTTTGTACTCAAACTATTACTCCAGTTTCATCAATTACTTCTGAAAATAAAGAACGTGTTCAAAAAATCAGAATGTCAAAGGCTCGTCGTTTTTTCATGTAATAAATAAACGTTATGTATCTCGAACAATTAAAAAAAGAATATGAAACTTTACTTGCTCAAAAAGGTCGATTAGTCGATGAGTTGGCAAGTGATAAGTTTTTCAAATCTGATGGCTCAAAACGTGCTAAACGTAAAGCAATAAATGAAATTGAGAGAGAAATAAAACGTATATTTGATTTAATACAATTAGAGGAGCGTAGATTGAGACAAGTTGACAGAAACGATATGCGCGAAATAGGTTTTAAACATGGTATTGATACACGTTCAAACCAATTCGGACACGTTTCTAAAATGGTCGAAAATGTATCAAGTGCATTGAGCTCATCAATTATCGGAAAAAACTCTTCTCAAAGTGGTAACACTTTCATTCAAACAAAACAAGGCTCTGCAAGTATCAATCCCTTATTTATAGGGGTTGGGCTTGTTGCCTTATTATTCATTTTTAAAAAATAAAATATGTCGATTCTGAACGATTTATCGGATAAATGGACAAATTTAACTACCAAATTTGAAGGTATTAAAGACGTTTTAACAGGTGAGTCAACCGTAAATGATGAGGTTGTCGAAACTGGAACAGAAATCGTGCAAAATACTATCAATCCTATTACCTCTCAAATTAACTGGGGTACTGGTGGTTTGGATAACAAAACAATGCTTTATGGCGTTGGAATTTTAGCAATTATTTATTTCTTATTTAAAAAATAAAATCATGACTCAAATTACTGATTTCTTAAAAAAATACTGGATTTTTGCAATTATTGCAGGTGTTATTATCTATATGATGAAACGCAAAAAATCTAAAAAAGGTACAAAATCCACGATTAAAGTTGTACCAATGTCTAGAATGGGTTCACGTATGAAAAGACGTGTAATGTCTGCATTTAGACGTCGTTATTAATACTAATAAAAATAAAAAGGGATTTTATGAAACTACACAATTTATTATGCGTTGTTGCTCGTCGAACTTCATCTTTTCCATTAGAGAAAATTGAAGAATTAGAACGTAGGGCTGATGATGAGACAAATCGTTACTTAGAACAAGACAAAGGATTCAAAGGTTTATACGCCAAACTTCACAAAGGTTGGCTTTTTCCTTTGTTGTTTCTAATTGCCGAGCCTTTGCTTGTTGCTTGGTTAACTAGATTGAGAAACGGTTTAAGTGAAACAACTGCTCACATTGACGACGAATACAACGACGTTGAAAACCCAAATATATATTAATTATGCAAGGCATTCCTAACATTGTTTTTATTTTAATTTTTGTTTACTTCGTTTTTTTTAGAAAAAAGGAAGATTCCAACGATTTATCAGATAATAATGCAGTTGACTTAAAAGACCACTACGAAAAAAATGATGAGGTAAAAAAACTTCAATCTGCTGGTTTAACACGTTCCTATTCTTATCAAACATATATTAATATGTGCGATAAGTTGCAAAGTTGGATGACTGGTGCTGGAACTAGTAATGAGGAGGAAATCGTAAAAATCATGAAAATGGTAAAAAATGATTTGGATTTCCTTATTTTATATGATACTTTTGGAATTCGTGAAGGTTCTATGTGGTCTAGTGGTGATTTAAAAGAATGGTTAAGAGATGATTTATCTGAATATTGGATAACAAATATTAATAACAACTACAAATCAAAAGGAATGCTTAAACGAATTTAACATGAATAATATTTTTATTAATCAAGACGTTGCAAAGTGTATTTTTCTTCAATTAGCACAAAATAAATATGCTGATTCTTTGCTTAAATCTGTATCATTAGACCAAATTATAATCGAGGAAACTATACAAAAGAATTTTACCTCTGATGTATCAGCTGGTACAAATAAATACTTTTTTGGTTACTTTAATATCAATCTAATTGATAATGCGAGTAAATGCCAATTAGAAATTGGAACAACTGATGCATTTGTTTCAGAAAATTTTGCTAATGTATCTTCTTTCTTTGGAATTTCTTCAAGAATTAATGTAACTGGAAACGTTAATTGTAATTTTTCAGGTTACGTTGTAAGAATTAATTAATGGAAAATTTACCAAAAATATCAATGCCAAAAATATCTAAATCAAATATTATTTTGATTGGGATTTTACTTTTAGCTTTGATTACTATTTTAGGAACAATTTTAATTTTTGTTAGTCCTTTTATAGTAATGTATTTTTATTTTCGTTGGCAACATAAAAGAAAATATACTAAAATCATTAACAATAAAAAACAATGACAAATCAACAAATAATTGAAAGAGCAACAAATATTCAAAATCAAACAGACTTGAGAGAGTTTGACGATTTTTGTATTGAAAGCGTTAAATCATTAGCAGAAAACAGTAATTTAATTAATTTTAAAAGAACAATTACAACTAATGAACTTAAAAATATTGGTTCTACTCCAATTTTAATATTACCAAATGTAGTTGGAAAAACATTTTATGTTCAATCTTGTTATATTGTTTCAAAATTAACAACCGCTTATACAATTGGCTCTGATGTTTTATCATTAACACAAAACGGACAAAATTTAGGGATGAGTGAAGTTAATGGCTTAAAAACTACTACACCAAATATAACAATATTCAACTTCTCATGTTCAACATACGATCCAGGTTTTGGTGTTATCTCTGTAATTGGAAATACTTTTCCAATTAATTCAACTGTATCATTAACAACTTACAACGGATTAAATTTCTCAACTGGAACTCAATCTGTGGATTTATACATAAGTTATATTGAAATAGATTTATCATAATGCAAACAATTAAACGATATATAAATTCTCATTATTATACAACTGTATTTTTATCAGTTCAACCTTTAGCAATTACAACTGATTTTGTTTTTAATAATCAATTTGCAACAATTATTATTACAAATCTTACAGCTA
>JBKCGI010000056.1:0-21568 GCA_046303515.1 Flavobacteriia bacterium
ATAATAAATGAATTAAATGCATTTATTGTAGTGATCGAAGAAAAATTAAATAAAATAGAATTTGAATCTTCCACCTGTAAAATTGCACACGATAGTTTAAAAACAAATTTAATGTCGAAGGAAAAAGAAGTTTCAAAATTAAATGATTCCTTACAAAAAGCCTTAACCGCAAAATCAGTCAAATTACCGCTTATTGAATGTAGCTACAAAGAAGAAAAAATTCCTGACTGCGACTTCCCTGTTTCCATAAAGACCTGCATTTTAAACAATTATAAAAACATCAAATCGGGAACACCAGATTTCAAAGGCAATTATAATTTTGCAAATGATTTATTTAAAAAAGTTGGAACTAAATATATTCAAGTAAAAAATTCAGATCTTTTTAATGCTCAAAAAATGGAATTGCTTGAAAAAATAAATTCAGAAATTAAATCAAATTTTGATCAATTTTTAGCTAGTCCTGGTGGAAAGGATTGTTTTGAAGATGCAACTGCACCAAATTTAACGTTTGAAGATTTTTTAATTGATTTTAATTCAAATCGAATTGAATTTACTGTCAAATATGCAATGAATTTTTCTTGCTTTACAGATAGTGGTACAACGATTTCATACTCTATTCAAGAAATATTACCCTATTTGAATTTGTAATTTATTTCTCCTTCACACAAGTATACACAAAAGCTGGAGGAAAATTAATTGGCGTAAACGAAACATGCACCGCTTGAAACTGTTTATCTAAGTGTTTTTTGGACATCAAAGAGTATTGAAATTGAATATATTTCCCTTGATTTTTAAGTATATCAAACGATTCCTTTAAAATAGTTTCTTGCAACTTAATAGGGAAATTAGCTAATGGCAGAGATGATATCACATAATCAGCATGTAATAAATCTTCTTTATGCAAATATTCTGTAATTTTTTCAGCACTATCGTGAATTAAAATCATGCGATCGTCCTGAATTTCACTTTTCAATAAATTGTAGAAATCTGTATTTAATTCAAACACCAACAGCTTGGCATCAGGGTTCATTTTTTCAAGAATTTTCTTTGTAAAAACACCAGTTCCAGGACCCAATTCAACGATTACCTTAGCTTTTTTGAAATCAACATTTTTAAGCATTTTTTGAGCCAAAAATTTTGAACTTGGACTCATAGCTCCAACCATTTTCTTCTCTTGCCAGAAGTTTTTCAGAAACGATTTTTTAGTGGACATAGTGGTGTTTTAAGCTTATTCTACGATTGCTAATTTACCATTATTTATGATTCCGACAACTTTTCCTGTCAATTCTTTTTGCCAAAAAGGTGTATTTCTTGACTTTGACAACGAAGTTTTCTCATCTAGTATCCATTTTTTCGCTGGACTAAACATTGTTAAATCAGCAATTTGACCCAAATCAATTGACTTTTCTTTTCCAGTCAATAATTGTCGATTTCTCTTCGAAAAAATTTCAATAATTTCTTCCAACGTGAAAATGTTTTTCTCCAATAAAGAAGCAAATGCAGTCTGCAAGGTGATATTTCCAAAAGAAGCATGATCGAATTCAACGTCCTTTTCTTCGGTATCATGTGGTCGGTGATTTGTTACAACTGCATCGATTATTCCAGATTTTACACCTGCAATTAAAGCTAAACGATCTGATTCCTTTCTCAAGACAGGCAACAATTTGAAATTTTGATCAAAATCTAAAACGGTAGTTTCATTGTAAAGTAAATTCTCTAAATGTACGTCAGCCGTAACTTTCAAACCTTTTTCCTTCGCTTTTTTTATCACTTCCACTGATTCAGCACAACTGATTCCTGTCAAATGCAATTGAGAATCTGTATATTCTAATAAATTCAAATTACGTTCCAGATGAATTAATTCAGCAACATATGAATCTGATTTTAAACCTGTTTTCACTGAGGCTTCACCTTCATTCACCATACCTCCTTTCGACAAAGATGCATCACGAGAAAATAAAGTGATTTTTCCGTCAAAATTTTTGGCATACAACAAAGCTCTATAAACCAATCCCGCTGACAAAACATGTTCGTCATCTGAAAAGGAAACTGCGCCAGCTTGCTGCATATCGTACATTTCGGCTAAATTTTCACCTTTTAATTCGTCAGAAATCGCACCTATTGGATGAATACTTGTTACTTGATCTTGTGCTTTTCTTAAAATATATTCAACTTCAGTTTTTCCATCAACTACTGAATTCGTTGAAGGCAAGACTGCAACATGTGTAAAACCTCCAGCTGCGGCCGTTTGTAGGCCAGATTCAATCGTTTCCTTGTGCTCATTCCCTGGGTCGCAAAAATCAGCTTTTAAATCTACCCAACCTGCTGAAACGTGCAAATTATCCTCAGAAATCAACATCGCCTCGTCATCTTGAATATTTTCTTCAATTTTTGTTATAAAACTATTTTCAACTAAAATGTCAACGGTTTTAGCATTCCAAATTGATCCTGAATCAATTACTTTTGCCTTTTTAATTAAAATTTTCATTTATTTCATCCATTTTAAAAGCCCCATTTCTGTCAATAAGAAAAGAAGTGCTAGTACTAAAAATATGCGCCAATACTCTTTTGGCTTTTCTAACTTGATTAATGCTCCATCAGCCGATTCACTGAAAGTTGAAAAGCTCACATGTTCAATTCCTCTTTCTGAAAAAGCGGTTTTAATTTCATCTTCGTTTAAGGTTTTTACATCCGATTCTGTCCGCTTATAATTCAAAGCCATAAAACCTAAAGTATTTCCTTTAAAAATCTCGTATAAACCAGATTTTAAGTCTGCAGAAATCGAACGTTTACTGATTGAAATGAAGGTTAAATCTTTTTCTTTTGAGACCTCTGGAATAAATTCTGTTTCATCGGTTTTCAACTTCAAAGGTTCTTCACTTTTTGAGACATTAAATACCGGAAATTGAGATTCTGATCCAATGGTTAATGCAATTGGGTAACGCCTTTGGCTTGTTTCCGCAATTCTAAGTAAAACAGAAGAAAACAAGGCATTTGACTTAAAATTTCCAAAACTTTCCTGCAAAGAACTCGCAAATACAAAACATTTATTTTGTCCCGCTAATCTGAAAAACAAAGGCGAACCATTCTGCAAGAGAATCAAAGAATAAATTCCACTTTTAGAACCGATTTGATAAGCCTTTGCTTGAGAAGGTAAGTTCAGTCGTTCTGGTTTTTTCTCAAACATCCCTTGAAAAAATGGATCTTCGTAAACGATTTTTTGAATTTTAACACCGTTTCCAGTTGGACTTTGAAAACGTGGTCCATTTAATTTCCCCATCAATAAATTTGCCCCATTTAAATCCAATTTTGAACCAGGAAAAAGTGCGATTGTACCGCCCTCTTGTGTAAAATTGTACAATAATTCGATAGCACCAGAAGAAAATTCATTCCAGCCATTTAAAATAATTAAATCTTTTTGTTCAGTCGAATTCGCTGTAAATGAATTACTTGAAATAGATTGCGTTTGATAATATTTATCCAAATTATATACAATTCCAACATTCGGGACGGCGTCCTCACCATCAATAATCAACACGTTTGACTTTTCTTTTACTTCATACGAGAAATAATAATCATCGTCAAAGGTCATCTGCTTGTCGTTGATTTGCAATTTCCCTTTTTTAATTCCAGCTTTTAAATCTGAATAGGTAATTGGTACCACAGTAGACTCAAAAGCCTTGATATCCATGAAAACATCTCGTTTGGTTTCGTTCACTTGCAAATGTAATTCTGCGTTAACCAAATCTTTATCACTATAATTTTTAACTTTTACGTTAATTTCATTATTGATTCCGATTTTAAAATTTGGATCTGAAAACCAAACTGAATCAATGGCTAAATTGCTTGTTTGTTGCGCCAAAAACTGAATCGGATAGTAATTTATTTCTTTATCTGCTTCTACTTTAGAGAAATTAGATGAGTTTTTCTGAAAATCTGACAACAAAATCAATTGTTTAGAACTCAATTCACTTTCTGGAATTTTTTGCTCACTTACCCCCTCTTTCATCCAAGCAATTACTTCACCCGTTTGTTTGACCAAAGGCGAATAATCGATTTTATCTAAACGCTCTAAAGCCTCATTTTTAGTCACTAATCGTTGCTCAAAACCTTCAAAATTATTGGTAACTAGCATGAAACGTGTATCTTCACTTGCCTTTTGAATCAAATTTCTCGCTTTTTCTTTTGCCATGGAAAGTAATTCTCCCTCAGCGCCTTTCATCGACATTGAAAATGAATTATCGATGTAAATTCCAATAAATGGATAACCGCTTTGTCCTTTTTGATTGACTGGTTTATAGGGTTGCGCAAAAGCAAAAATTAAAGCCGAAAAAGCTAATAATCGCGTAATTAAAATCAGTAAATGTTTGAGTTTTTGAGTGGATTTAGTTTCTTCATTGACCTGTTTGACAAACATCAAACTCGAAAAATAAAGTGTCTTGTATTTCCTAAAATTGAATAAATGAATGATTATTGGAATCAGCAATAAAAAAAATGCGAAGAAGAATTGCGGATATTCAAATTTCATGGTTCAAAGATAGGAATTATTTTTTTGTATCGCAAAGGGCTGCAAAGCTTACGCAAAAACCACAAAGATTTATGCAAGCTATGAAAGTTTTTTTTAATCGTTATCCTTTTGTTTCTCAAAGTAGGAATTATTTTTTTTGGATTGCATCTTCTTAAATGGCAAAGGCTGAAATGAATTCATTAAAATCACAAAAGCATATTAGAAATAAGGTGATTGTTTTATTTATGAGTTTACCTTTTGTTTCAAAATTGGTCACAAAATTAAATCTTTCCATTTCTTAGCGTACTTTGCGCATTCTTTAGTCAACTTTGCGATACTGTTATCCGTTCTTTTCCCAGATTTGTACCAATTCAGTTAGAGTTTTCACTGCTTTTTCCATATCTTGCACGGAAACATATTCTTGCTTGGAATGAATTCCCATTTCACCTGTAAAAATATTTGGACAAGGTAAGCCGATAAAGGATAAACGAGAACCATCTGTTCCACCGCGAATGATTGATCTTATTGGTTTTACACCAGCTTTCTCCATTGCTTCAACTACATAATCCGTTACAAATGGAACATCTTTCAAGATTTCCTTCATGTTTCGATATTGTTCTGTAATTTTAGATGTGTAAGTTGCACCTTTGTACTTCGAAATTGTTTCTTTCAAATAGTTCTCCAGACGAACTTCATATTCCGCTAACTTTTTGGTGTCGTGATCACGAATAATAAAGGTAATTTGTGCTTCTTCTAATCCACCAGACATCGAAACAGGATGCACAAAACCTTCTCTGTCATAAGTTGCTTCCGGACACCAAGAATCAGTTGGTAAAGAACTTAAAAATTCAGCAACAATTTTGGAAGCATGAACCATTTTTCCTTTGGCGTAACCTGGATGAGCAGAAACTCCTGTAACAGAGAATGACATCGCATCTGCAGAAAAAGTTTCGTCCTCAATCATTCCCAACTCACCGCCATCCAGCGTATAACCGTAATCAGCATTTAATTTTTTCATATCAACTTTATCTACTCCACGACCAATTTCTTCATCAGGTGTAAATAAAATGCGAATATCTCCGTGTTTGATTTTTGGATTTTGAGTCAAATACTGAGCTAAATCCATGATTATGGCAATTCCAGCCTTGTCATCAGCTCCCAAAAGCGTCAAACCACTTGCGGTGATGATATCATCACCAATTTTTTCCTTTAAATATTTTTGACTTTCAGTTGTGATTACAACAGAAGTATCATCTGGCAAGACCATTGGACTACCATCCCATTTTTTATGTAAAATTGGTTTCACATTTTTACCACTACAATCTGGCGCTGTGTCCATATGTGAACAGAAACAAATTGTTGGCACTTTTTTGTCCGTATTTGAAGGAATAGTTGCGTAAACATAACCCCATTCATCCATTTCAGCGTCGGAAATTCCTAAATCCAATAATTCTTGAACTAAGACTTTTGCCAAATCTTTTTGTTTCATTGAAGAAGGAGTAGTTTCCGAATTTGGATCAGCTTCAGTATCTATTTGTACGTATTTAAAAAAGCGTTTTGTAATTGTATATTTTTTATTTGACATGATTTGAAATTTTGAGTTGTAAAAGTAGATATTTTATAATTATTTTGGAAGAAAAAATATTGTTTTGGAATATCAAGTGAGGGAATAGCAATAATAAATAAAATGAATTCACTTTAATCTTTCAAAAAAAGCATCATCAAAACTTGAATCGATTTTCTTGTAAAATTCTTTGACATAATTATACTTTTTATAAATACGAGGATATTTTTCGACAAAATTCAAAAAGTCTTTCTTCGGACAAAATAGATTTTCAGCAAATGAATTTAAGTCATTTTCATAGTCTGTCATCGCATATTGGAACAAAAAGCCTTTTAACATTAAATTTTCATCAAACTCAGTTCCCGCTTCATTTGAACGGATTGCCTCCACTCCACCAGATTCATCTTGATAACTATCATTATTGACAGTATTCCATTGTTCTAATGGGAAAAATTCGGGATAATTACGTAATAAAATACTTGAAAACTCATGATGAAACGTTTTCTCCAAGTATTCATCAGTATAACCATTTTTTTCACCATCATTTGTCAAATATAAAGCATTTGTTGAGTTGGTTCCTCCATATCCCACTCCATAAAATTCAATAGACTTGAGCACATATACTTTCACCAAATTTTTGCGAAGTACTTCTGCTGGATATTTTTTTAAGGCCTTTTTTATGATTTTTATACTACGTGCAATTTCTGCTGTATCTAAATTTACTCCAGTGGCATTTATTTCTTTTGTTTGCCAATCAATTGGAAACGTTTTGTCATCAACTTCAACAAGAATAGGAATATCTATCCCTTCAACTGTTTCTTCAGGAGAAACATCAGGTAAAGGAAAATTATTTGCACAAGAAAAAAGAAATATTCCTGCTAAAAAAAGACAAACTAGTTTAATCATAATACTATTTAGAACTGTAATTTTACGAAAATAATAAAAGTTTACAAAAAATATTGCATAAAAAAAGTCGAACTTTTCAGTCCGACTTTTCATATTTTATCTAAATTTAATTAGAAAATCTCGTTTGCAGCGAAATGAAATTTACCTTCGATTTCTGCATTTTCGTCAGAATCAGAACCGTGAACAGCATTTCTTCCTTTGTTTTCAGCATAAGCGTGACGGATAGTACCTTCAGCAGCTTCAGCTGGATCAGTTGCTCCAATTAACGTTCTGAAATCAGCAACAGCATTTTCTTTTTCAAGAATAGCAGCTACAATTGGTCCAGAAGTCATATACTCAACTAATTCACCGTAAAATGGTCTTTCAGCGTGAACTTCGTAAAATTTTTGCGCTTGTTCAGTTGTTAATTGTGTGTATTTCATTGCTTTGATTTCAAATCCAGCTTGGATAATCATATCAATAATTTTTCCTGTATGCTTGTTCTCGATTGCATCAGGCTTCAACATTGTGAAAGTTCTGTTTGTTGCCATTTTATTTTGTTAAATTCGGGTGCAAAGGTATAAATAAAATAAGAATCAAGAATTGAAAATTTAAAATATTATGCTTTCTTAACTTTTAAGTGACAAATTATTAAACACCAAATTGACTTAAATGATGATCCAAATGCTTATATAACATATTATTCCATTCATTTTTATTTAAAACTCCAAAAGAATTTGACTCCATTCCTTCAAAATGATTTTCACCAAGTGCTTGAGTTTGTTTGATATATTCTATAAGACGATTCTTCTCTGCTTCAAATTCTTTGGAATCGGCAATTTTAAATGCTGGAGCTGTTGGACTATTTTGTTTATAAGCTTTAGTTGTAACAACAATAGGTTTAATAAACGATTTCAAGATAAACTTTTTGAATCCCTTTGCTTTTGGATGTTTATCTGTATAGATCATTTCATATGTCACATTGCAATGCGCCAACATTTGAGCAACATTCATTTTTCCCCAAACTGCATTTGTTTCCGGACTTAGTTTTTCGATACGTTCTATAATTTTTGAACTGACCTCTTCTTTAAAAATATTTGGATTATCCATAGTCTTTTTTTAGGCAAACATAATAAAAAATTATCTAAAACCCTTTAAAAATGTCATTCCGACAAAAACATGACACAAATCATGTTTTCAGCTAATTCAACTCATTATTTAATTTTTGAAAAGTGAGTTGTTTTGTACCATGGGAATTATCTATTTAATGTTGATTGTAAGTTTAGTGATTGCGCTGTTCTTTTTAGTGTCATTTTTTTGGGCTACAAAGAATGGACAATACGACGATGATTACAGTCCTTCTGTGAGAATTCTTTTTGATGACGAAACAGAAATAAGAACACCACAAGGTAGCATTGATGCCACTGAAAATAAATAAAAGTCAATATATACAAATCAAAAACAAACAGAAAATGGAAGTAGAAAAGTTTAGTTACGACAATAAAATTGTCAGAAACTTTGGATATGCAACTGTAATTTGGGGGATTACAGGTATGTTGGTCGGATTGATTGCCGCACTACAACTCGCATTCCCAGAATTCTTTAACGATTACCTTGGATTTAGTTTCCTATCCTTTGGTAGAATTAGACCATTGCATACCAATGCAGTGATTTTTGCATTCGTAGGTAATGGTATTTTTATGGGGGTTTATTACTCTTTACAGCGTTTATTAAAAACACGTATGTGGAGTGATAAATTAAGTAATATCAACTTTTGGGGTTGGCAGTTTATCATTGTATGCGCTGTTTTAACACTACCTTTCGGAATCACAACTGGTAAGGAATATGCAGAACTAGAATGGTGGATTGACATTTTAATTACTTTATTATGGGTAGTTTTTGGATTCAATATGTTTGCAACAATTATCACTAGAAGAGTAAAACATTTATATGTAGCAATATGGTTTTACATCGCTACATTTGTTACAGTAGCAATTTTACATATTTTCAATTCATTTGAATTACCAGTTTCATTTTTCAAATCATATTCTTGGTATGCTGGAGTTCAAGATGCATTGGTACAATGGTGGTACGGACACAACGCGGTTGCCTTTTTCTTAACAACACCTTACTTAGGTTTGATGTACTATTTCGTACCAAAAGCTGCGAATAGACCTGTTTATTCTTACAGATTATCAATTATCCACTTCTGGGCATTAATTTTCTTATACATCTGGGCTGGACCTCACCACTTACTTTACACATCATTACCTGATTGGGCACAAAGTTTAGGTGTTGTTTTCTCTGTAATGTTAATTGCTCCATCTTGGGGAGGTATGTTAAATGGTCTTTTAACTTTACGTGGCGCTTGGGATAGAGTAAGAGATGATGTCATGTTGAAATTCATGGTTGTAGCATTAACTTGTTATGGTATGGCAACTTTTGAAGGACCATTGTTATCCTTGAAAAACGTAAACATGATTTCTCACTTCACGGATTGGACAATTGCTCACGTTCACGTAGGAGGTTTAGGATGGAACGGTATGTTTACTTTCGGTATGCTATATTGGTTATTCCCAAGAATTTTCAAAACTGAACTTTATTCTAAAAAAGCAGCTAACCAACATTTCTGGATCGCAACTTTAGGTATCATTTTGTATGCAATTCCAATGTATATTGCTGGATTCATGCAAGGATTAATGTGGCAAGATTTCAATGCTGATGGAACATTGGTTTACAAAGATTTCTTAGAAACTGTAACACAATTGAAACCATACTATGCTTTACGTTCTTTAGGAGGATTGTTATTCATCATTGGAGCTGTCATGATGTTCTGGAACTTAATTAAAACTGCGAAATCAGGTAAATTGGTTGCTAACGAAGAAGCTGAAGCTATGGTAACACGAAATGCACACGTTTCAACAGGAAAAGAATACTGGCACAGAACAATTGAGCGTAAACCAATTCAATTCATGATCCTTTGTATTGTTGTTGTAGGAATTGGAGGTTTAATTGAAATTATTCCTACCATGATTGTGAAAAGCAATGTACCTACAATTTCAAGTGTAAAACCTTATACTCCGCTGGAATTGGAAGGAAGAGATATTTATATCAAAGAAGGATGTTACAATTGTCACTCTCAAATGATTCGTCCTTTGCGTTTTGAAACTGCTCGTTACGGCGAATACTCTAAATCAGGAGAATTTGTCTACGACCATCCATTCCAATGGGGTTCTAAACGTACCGGACCAGATTTAGCACGTGAAGGTGGATTGAGATCAAATTACTGGCACTACCAACACATGATTCGTCCAAAAGAAGTTTCAAGTGGTTCGATCATGCCTGCTTATGTTTGGTTGAAAGATAATGATTTAGACAAATCTTTGATTGAGAAAAAAATCTCAGCAATGCAAACAATGGGTGTTCCTTACAAAAAAGGTTACGAAAAACAAGCTTTAGCTGATTTAGAAAAACAAGCTAAAGAAATCGCGACTGACATAGTAAACAATCAACCAAAAGAGGTTTTGAAAACATTGAACATCAATTCTGAAATTGACAAAATCAAAAACAAAGAAATTGTTGCATTGATTGCCTATTTACAAAGAATAGGTACGGATATTAAAGTAAAAAAATAACTCGAATTAAAACAAAATAAAGATGTTACGATTTATAAAACATAATTTAAGCACGATAGATGGAGTATCTATTTATCCTTTGCTTTCCCTTTTAATCTTCGTTATTTTCTTCTTATTCGTAATCACTTATGTCATTAGAATGAAAAAAACAGAAGTATCTGAATTGAGTAATATTCCTCTTGAGGATGGAGTTAAATTAAATGAAAATATACAATTATGAAAAGTTTACAAAAAATATTAATCGCAATTGCTATTTTTTGTTTAGGACAAAACGTAATAGCACAAGGAGAACAACTTTTCAAGGCGAAATGTAACACATGTCACCTCTTAGAGAAAAACTCTACTGGTCCAAATTTAAAAGGTGTAAAACAAAAATGGACAGACGCTGGTGAGGCAGAAATGTTATACGATTGGGTAAAAGGCTCAGGTGGTTTAATCGCTACTGGTAAAAGTAAAATGGCTAACGAAATCAAAGGTTTCAGCGCAACAGAAATGCCACCTCAAGCAGTTTCAAACGAGGAAGTTGACGCAATCTTAGGTTTTGTCGATTCATATGTCGCTGCACCTGAACCAACGAAAACTGATGTAACAAATGGTGAAACAGCAACAAACATAAAATATGTTCCGAATTACAAAGATAACTTGGATATTTTTTATTGGTTGTTAATTGGAATTTTTATTGAGTTAGTTGCAATCTTGATTATTTCAAATTCAATTATAACTTTAGTTAAATCTGATTATTTCCAAAAAAGATTAGCGGCAAAAAAAGATAAGGGAACTATTGTTAAAGCTATTGTTGTTATTTTAACCTTTGGCTTAATTGCAAGTCAAAACACTTCATACGCACTTCAATTTACCTCACCTGGAGAATCAAAAGAACCAACATTGTGGTTATTAGTTGAAAATACAGATTTATACTTCTTAATTGCTATCAATGTAATTTTAGTTGGAGTAATAATTTATTTAAGAGGAATGTTTAAAAACTTCTTAAATATGGTTAAAACTGAAAAAGAGAAAGCGGTAGAAACCCCAGCATTGAAGAAAATCAATCATATTTTAACGGATGTAGTTCCAATTGAGGAAGAATCAAAAATCATGTTACACCATGAATATGATGGAATCCGCGAATTAGACAACAACCTTCCACCATGGTGGGTATGGGGATTCTTCGCAACAATTATTTTTGCTTTTGTGTACATTTTTAATTACCATATTTTAGGTACCTCAGATTTACAAATCAAAGCTTACGAAAAAGATATTCAAAAATCAGAACGTGAAGTAAAGGCATACCTTTCAAAAATGGCAATGAACGTTGATGAAACAAATGCAACATTATTGACTGAATCTGGTGACATTGCAAGTGGTAAATCTTTGTTCCAAACCAATTGCGTAACTTGTCATAAAGATAAAGGTCAAGGTGACATCGGTCCAAACCTTACTGACAAAGCTTGGATTTATGGATACGATATCAAAGAAGTGTTCAAAACAATTAAATTAGGTACTGCAAACGGAATGCCTGAACATAATTCTAAATTGAACCCTGTTCAAATTCAGCAAGTTGCTTCATTTGTTCTGCAATTGAAAGAAACGGCAGGAAAAGAAGCACAAGGAACAATAATTGAGAAATAAATAAAGTAAGTAGTTAGTAGTAAGTAGTTTTGAGTGAAATCATACTACTTACTACAAATTACAAACTACTAACTAAACAATCATGAACATCAATTTTGAAGAAATAGAAGAAGAGGAATCCTTTAGAGACCGCATTGCAACGGTAAACGAAAAAGGAAAACGTATTTGGATTTTTCCAAAAAAACCAAAAGGAACTTGGTATAACAGACGAAAAATAGTAAGTTATATTTTACTTTTCTTACTTTTTGCATCACCTCATATCAAATTTCGTGGAGAACAAATGTTTCAATTTGATGTTACAGCTCCAAAATTTGTAGTATTTTTCAAAGTATTCTGGCCACAAGACATGTACATTTTTGCTATCGCACTTGTACTTGGAGTGGTTTTTGTCATTTTCTTCACCATTATTTTCGGCCGCCTCTTCTGTGGATGGGTGTGTCCGCAAACAATCTTCATGGAAATGCTTTTCAGAAGAGTAGAATACTGGATTGAAGGAGATTGGACACATCAAAAGAAATTAGATTCTCAAAAATGGAATCAAGAAAAAATAATTAAACGTGGAGGAAAACATGTAGTTTTTTGGTTTATTTCTTTTTTAATTGCAAATACATTTTTAGCCTACATAATTGGTTCAGATGAATTATACAGAATCATTACAGATCCAGTGGGCAAACATATTGGAGGTTTAATTGCAATTGTAATTTTTACCTATGTTTTTTATGGGGTATTTGCCTTTTTAAGAGAACAAGTTTGTACTACAATATGTCCTTACGGAAGATTACAAGGAGTTCTTTTAGATCAAAACACAATGGTTGTTGCATACGACAAAAAACGTGGTGAAAATAGAGCGAAATTCAAAAAAGACGAAGAAAGACAAGCAAAAGGACTTGGTGATTGTATTGACTGTAAACAATGTATTCACGTTTGTCCTACCGGAATCGACATCAGAAATGGTACTCAGCTAGAATGTGTTAACTGCACTGCTTGTATCGATTCGTGTGACACAATCATGGAGGGAATTGGAAAACCAAAAGGTTTAATTCGATTTGTGTCTGAAAATGGTATTAAAGATGGAATCAATTTCCAATGGACAAGAAGAGTAAAATCCTATTCAATTTTATTATTTGCCTTATTTGCAACTTTGGTTGTATTATTGATTACTCGAAAAGATTTCGAAACCACTATTTTACGTCAAAGAGGATCGACATTCCAAATCACAGAAGACAATAAAATCTCTAATATCTATGAAATTGATTTGACAAATAAAACGCGAAAGGATTTTAAAATTGAATTGAAAACGGATTGTGCACAATGTGAAATTAAATTGGTTGTCAAAAAATTAATTTTGCCAAAATCAAAACATAAAAAAGAAAGATTTATCATTGAAATGCCATTAAGCACGATGAGAGATGGAACAAAAATTATCCACATCCAAGTTTTTGGAAACGGAGAAGAAATAGATAATGTAAAAACAAAATTTATTGGACCAATGCTGTAGGGAAGTAATATATTACGTCCCCACGGCGTTGGAAAAATATAACAACTAAATAGTAAAAATATGAATTGGGGAAAAGGATTAACAATAGCGATGATTAGTTTTGTGAGTTTTATCACAGTTTTAATTGTAATCATCATGAGTAATCGTATTGATTTAGTATCAGAAGATTACTATCAAAAAGAAGTTGTTTTTGGGGACCAAATTTCAGCTCAAAACAATTGGAATGAAGTTGCTGAAAATGTTCAATTTCAAGCAAATAAAGAGCATCTTATTGTAAATTTGCCAAAAATTGAAGGAGTTGACAACTATCAATTAAAATTAAAAAGACCAAATGACAACAAACAAGATTTGGCTTTTGAAATCAACAATACACAAACCTACTTGATTGAAAAATCAAAATTACACGTGGGAGTTTATGACTACACCTTAGAATGTAAAAAAGGAGGGAAAACTTTATTGAACACTGGTCAATATTACGTAAAATGATTTTTATAGCTGCACTTATTTTAGGCTTGACTGCTAATTTCCACTGCATAGGAATGTGTGGTCCTTTAGCACTTGCTATTCCAGTAAATAGAAGTTCAAACTGGACCATATTGTTTGGTGTTTTGCAATACAATTTTGGCAGAATTATAACATATTCGGCACTTGGAGCAGTGGTTGGAATTATTGGAATCACAATCAATACTTTTGGTGTTTTACAATGGATTAGTATACTTTCTGGTATTTTTATGATCATTTACGCTTGGAGAAAATGGCTTGGATCTAAACTAGAAACAAAGCTTCCTATGTTTGGCTTAAACAAAGTTGTTAGTTCAGGTTTAGGAAAAGTTTTAGCTTCAAAATCACCATTCAAAATTTTGTTTTTAGGTAGTTTAAACGGTCTTTTACCTTGCGGAATGGTTTATCTTGCCTTGATGAATGCTATTTTAGCTGGAAATTCGCTTTCAAGTGCTGGAGCAATGGCTCTTTTCGGCTTGGGAACTCTACCTGCAATGGTTTTTGTTGGCTTCGCTGCAAATCGCATTTCTTCCAACTTCAGATACAAAATCAGTAAAGCAATTCCATACATGTTAACTGTTGTTGGCGTTTTAGTTGTTTTACGCGGAATGAATTTAGATATTCCCTACATCAGTCCGAAAATTTCTTTAATGGAAGAAAAGAAATGTGAAATAACAAAAGAGAAAAAAGGAGAAAAAACTGTTGAAATGAGTTGTTGTCATAAGAAATAAAATCAAATATTAGCCTGAAATCAATTCACATTCAATAATTAATTTCAATAAATATTGCTTCTCTCAAGTTTTTAACTTTCACTCGTTCATAAATCAAACTAAGTAACTGTTTTTCAAGTTCTCTTTCTGCTTATTTTTGTAGGTTATCTATAAGTTTATCACGTAAATGGCAGAAAATCAATATACCGAAGACAATATTCGCTCGCTCGATTGGAAAGAACACATCCGTTTGCGCCCGGGGATGTACATCGGAAAATTAGGCGATGGAGCTGCGGCTGACGACGGAATTTACATTCTTGTAAAAGAAGTTGTCGATAACTGTATCGATGAGTTTGTGATGGGCAACGGAAAACGCATCGACATCAAAGTAAAAGATGGAAAAATTTCTGTGCGTGACTTTGGTCGTGGAATTCCTTTGGGGAAAGTTGTTGAAGTTGTTTCCAAAATGAATACCGGTGGTAAATACGATTCCAAAGCCTTCAAAAAATCAGTTGGTTTGAATGGAGTTGGTACGAAGGCCGTAAATGCTTTGAGTTCTCATTTCATGGTTTATTCTGTGCGTGATGGAGAGAAAAAACAAGCTGAATTTGTTCGTGGTGAATTAGTTGCTGAAAGTAAAGTTGAACAATCGACTGAAGGAAATGGAACATATGTAGAGTTTTATCCTGATGAGCAAATCTTCAAGAAATTCAACTACAAAATCCCTTATTTGATTAAAATGATTTGGAATTATTGCTACCTGAACAGAGGTTTGGCAATATATTTCAATGGAGAGAAATACCAGTCAAAAGATGGTTTGAAAGACTTGTTGGAAAACAACATGGACGGAGACCCTCTATACCCTATTATACATATTGAAGACGAAGATATTGAAGTAGCTTTCACTCATGGGAAAACCTATGGGGAAGATTATTACTCTTTCGTAAATGGTCAGCACACAACACAAGGTGGTACACATCAAAGTGCTTTCCGTGAGTCTGTTGCGAAAATTATTCGTGATTTTTACAATAAAAACTACGACGCTGCAGATATTCGCCAGTCGATTGTTGCTGCAATTGCTGTAAAAGTAGTGGAACCAGTTTTTGAATCGCAAACGAAAACCAAATTAGGTTCTCAAGAAATCGAACCAGGTGGACAATCCATGCGTTCGTTCATCAATGATTTCTTAAAAGATAAATTAGATAATTTCTTGCATAGAAATCCTGCAGTTGCCGAAACGATTGAGAAAAAAATCAAACAATCGGAACGTGAACGTAAAGAATTATCTGGAATTCGCAAATTAGCTAGAGATCGCTCTAAAAAAGCAAATTTACACAATAAAAAATTGCGTGATTGTCGTGTACATTTAACAGATATCAAAGACGAACGAAGAGAAGAAACAACACTTTTCATTACCGAGGGAGATTCTGCAAGTGGTTCAATTACGAAATCGAGAGATGTAAATACGCAGGCCGTATTCAGTTTACGAGGTAAGCCATTAAATTGTTATGGTATGACCAAAAAAGTGGTCTACGAAAACGAAGAATTCAACTTAATTCAAGCAGCTTTAGATATTGAAGACGACATGGATAATTTGCGTTACAATAACATTGTAATTGCAACCGATGCCGATGTCGATGGTATGCATATTCGCTTGTTATTGCTGACTTTCTTCTTACAATTTTTCCCTGACATGGTGAAACGAAACCACGTATACGTTTTACAAACTCCTCTGTTTAGAGTTCGAAATAAGAAGAAAACTATTTACTGTTATTCTGAAGAAGAACGTAGAAATGCCATCTCAGAATTAGGTAAAAATCCTGAGATTACTCGATTTAAAGGTTTAGGTGAAATTTCACCTGACGAGTTCAAGCATTTCATTGGAGAAGATATACGTTTAGAGCCAGTTTTATTGACAAAAGAAGCATCAATTGATTCCATTTTGTCTTACTACATGGGAAAAAATACGCCTGAAAGACAAGACTTTATCATTGATAATCTGCGCGTTGAAAAGGATCTAGAAGACGAAATAGCAAAAGAAATAAGTGAAAATGGTTCAGAGGATGAAACATTAGATAATTCATTATAAATGAAAGACTAAGAGAAATAAGACTAAAGACATTAGACACAAGATTGTTACTTGTCTATTGTCCAATGTCTATTGTCTCATAATCTATATAAGATATGGCAGACGACGAATTAGAAAACAACGACAATTTGAACGAAGAAAATGATTCTGACATGAATTCTAATGATGATCATGAATCAAATCCTTTTGAAAAATCGAATGTGGATGATAAAATCATTCCGCTTAATGGTTTGTATGAAAATTGGTTTTTAGATTACGCTTCTTATGTTATTTTGGAGCGTGCTGTTCCAGCTTTGTTTGACGGATTAAAGCCTGTTCAACGAAGAATTTTGCATTCCATGAAGGAATTGGATGATGGACGTTATAACAAAGTTGCGAATATCATCGGAAACACCATGAAATATCACCCACACGGGGATGCTTCCATCGGTGATGCCTTAGTTGCACTTGGACAAAAAGAACTATTAATTGATTGCCAAGGTAACTGGGGAAATACCCTAACAGGTGATGGAGCAGCTGCTCCACGTTACATTGAAGCACGTATTTCAAAGTTTGCAGCTCATGTTGTTTTCAACCCTAAAACAACGAATTGGCTTTTAAGTTATGACGGCCGTAACAAAGAACCAGAACAACTTCCAATCAAATTCCCTTTACTTTTAGCACAAGGTGCAGAAGGAATTGCAGTTGGTATGGCTTGTAAAATTTTGCCACATAATTTTAACGAATTAATTGAGCAGAGCATAAACCATTTACGTGGTAAAAAAGTAGAATTATATCCTGACTTTTTACATGGTGGAATGGCCGATTTTTCAAACTACAATGATGGTTTGAGAGGTGGAAAAGTACGAGTTCGTGCAAAAATCAAAAAATTAGACAATAAAACTTTAATTATTCACGAAATTCCTTTTGGAACGACGACCAGTTCTTTGATTGAGTCCATCATCAAAGCGAACGATAAAGGAAAAATTAAGGTCAAAAAAATAGAGGATAATACTTCTGCAGAGGTTGAAATCGTAATTCACTTGGTTCCTGGAATCTCACCTGATAAAACCATTGATGCCTTATATGCTTTTACAGATTGTGAGGTTTCCATTTCTCCAAACTCCTCAATTATTGACAAAGATACACCTCGTTTTTTAGGTGTAACTGAAATCTTAAAAATCAACACGAACAATACGGTTCAATTGTTGAAATGGGAGTTGGAAATTCGCTTGAATGAGTTGCTACAACAATGGCATTTCTCTACCTTGGAGAAAATATTCATTCGCGAAGAAATGTACATTGATTTCAAGTTGTATGGCGACAAAGAAACGCTTTACGACTACTTGTACAAACGTTTTGAGAAATTCAAAAAACAGTTCAGAAGAGAAATTACAGACGAAGATTTACACCGTTTGACGGAAATCAAAATGATACGTATCACACGTTATGACAGCGACAAAGCGGATGATTTGATTGTGAAGTTGGAGGCTGAAATGGAAGAAGTTAAAACGAAATTGGAGAATCTTATTGAATACGCAATTGAGTATTTCAAAGACATCAAAAAACGTTTTGGCGAAGGAAAAGAACGTAAAACAGAAATCAAAGTATTTGATAATATTACCGCAACCAAAGTAATCATTGCCAACAGAAAATTATATGTTGACATGGAAGAAGGTTTTATTGGTTGGGGCTTAAAGAAAAACGAAGCTGTTAACGATTGTTCCGAAATTGACGACATCATTTGTTTCTTTGATACAGGAAAAATGATGGTGACGAAAGTGGCCGACAAAAAATTCGTTGGAAAAGGAATTATCCATGCAGATGTTTGGAAAAAAGGAGATACACGCACCATTTATCACGTGATGTATCAAGATGGAATTGGTGGTCCAACCATGATGAAACGTTTTTATGTAAACAGTATAACAAGAGATACAGAATACGATCTGACGCGTGGAACAAAAGGATCGAAATTGTTATATTTCACTGTTCATCCAAATGGAGAAAAAGAAATCGTAACTGTTTTATTACGTCCTCGTCCACATTTAAAACGTTTGAAATTCGAAATTGATTTCAGTGAAATGTTAATCAAATCAAGAACTTCAGCAGGAAATCGTGTTACAAAAGAAATCGTTCAGAAAATTGTACAAAAAGAAGTTGGAGGTTCTACCCTAGCCGCTCGAAAAATTTGGTATGACACGATTGTTGGTCGTTTGAATGACGAAGGACGAGGTAAATTTCTTGGTTCTTTCAAAGGAAATGATCGCATTTTAACGCTTTATAAAAACGGAGAATATCGTTTATCAACATTCGATTTGGCAACGCATTTTGACGAAGACATGATCCACATCGAAAAATGGATTCCAGCTCGTCCGATTTCAACGGTATATTTTGATGCAGAAAAAGAATTACCTTTTGTGAAACGATTCTTGTGTGAAATTACGACAGATAAGCGCGTTTGTTTCATAACAGAATCAGAAGGTTCATACATGCACTTGGTTTCTACCTCTTATCGTCCTGAAGCGAAAATTGTTTACAATAAATTATTAAAAGAAACCAAAAATCTTCCAGACAACATCATCAATTTAGCTGATTTAATTGATGTGAAAGGAATGAAAGCGCAAGGAAATCAAATGACGAAGTTGAAAGTCAAAGAGATTGTCTTGACTCACGAAATTGATGGTGGTGAACCTTGGCCTGAGGACAAAAAAGAAATTCCTTTTGAGATACAAGGCGTTGAAGGTGAAGAAGCGATTTCAGATGAAGATGTTAGTACTGAATTCGAGTGGGATATCAAGCCTAAATCGGAAGACGACGACGATGATGCTCCGCAGTTAGGATTGTTTGAGGAGTAATTTTATTTAATCATTAATTCAAACTACCGTTTCTTCGCTTTAAAAACAGCCTCGTAAATTGCTTTCTGGATATCAGAACGAATATGCATTTCCTGAATCTTTTTGTTTGAAGCATCAGGATTAACACGATTTGACAAGAAAACATAATTGATTCCGTAAGCTGGATCTGCCCAAGTGAAAGTCCCTGTAAAACCTGAATGTCCAAAACTTTCCAGCGATACCAAACCGCAAGTTGGACCATCCTTTCTTGAATTTGTAGGACGATCAAATCCTGCTCCACGACGGTTACCTTTAATCTGCATGGAAGTGTATTCCTTAATGACTTCTTCGGATATGTATCGACGATTCGCGTAAAAACCTTTATTCAAATACAACTGCATCATTGCAGCCAAATCTGTTGAATTAGAGAAAATTCCTGCGTGACCTCCTACTCCACCCAACATGGCAGCACCCGGATCATGCACAAAACCATGAACCAATCTACCACGGAAAGCAGTATCTAATTCCGTTGGAACAATACGCTCTTTCGGGAAATAAAGCAAAGGCAAATAACGCATATTTTTTAAGCCCATTGGCTCCCAATATTCGCGATACATAAACTGATCTAAGGCATATCCTGATTCTTTCTCGATAATTTTTTTGGCAAAATAATAACCCAAATCCGAATACTCATATTTAGGATTTTTGGCTAAAGGTGTTCTTAAAATTGAATTGTAAATCGTTTTTTCGTAATCAGAACGAATCCACAAATCCGCTGCAACTGGAGTGTCAAAACCTGCTTTTTTTCCTTCAGAATAAATCGTATAATCCAATTTTCCTTTAGAAACTGTTGATTTATAAAAAGCAATCCACGGTGTAAAACCAGCTTGATGCGCCATCATGTTTTTCAAATATATATTTCCAACAGGTGATGAACCTACAAGCTCTGGGATATAATCCTTTATGTATTTGTTTAAGGTAAATTTCCCTTCCGTCTGTAAGCGCATTAAACCAGCTGTAGAACCTACGATTTTACTAATAGAAGCAATATCGTACACATGTTCATTATTAACTGGAGTTGTATCTAAATAGCTAACTGTTCCAAAATTCTTGCGGTAAATGATTTTCCCCTCAATTGCCACTAAAATCTGACAACCTGGATAAGCTTGTGCGTTTAAACCTTTATTTGCAATAGCATCTATTTTCGCTAAATCTTTTGGATCAATTCCAACTTCTTCGGGACTAGAATATTTTAGTCTTTTAGCATCTTTCAAACTTAAACCACTGTCTTTTTGAAGAAATTCTGAAATGGTAAAAGACGTTTTTGTATCGGTACCCAATGCACCAAAAACCAATTGCGAAGCTGCTTCTTGCGCCAAAGGATGATTTTCGTAGGCCAAAACTAAAGCGTCAAAATTAGATTCCGCATTTAAGTTCTGGAACAACATCGGATTTCCAAATAAAACGCCCACATGCTCAATTTCAAGTGGAACGGCATTCATCCACGTTTCTAAACTTCCAGGTGAAGAAAAAATCCCACCTGCCAAAACGGATTTTGGATGAATAGAAGTGATAATCGTTTCGTATTTGGAGAACAAACCCTCCATGCGTTTTGCTGCTTCCTCAAAAGTATAAAAGTGATAGGTATCCGTTGCATGGAAATTCTTCGCCATTTCAGGAAATGCGGCTGAATTGATTCCAATACGAACGAGTGCTACCTTTTTACTTGAATTCGTA
>JBKCGI010000057.1:0-19563 GCA_046303515.1 Flavobacteriia bacterium
GTGAAAAACGAGTATTACAAAGAAGGTGAAGCTCCAGATAAATCTGCCGACGTGCAAATCGCTATCAAATTAAAAGAAGAAAACAAAGCCTTTAAGGTTGAAAAATACGAACACAGTTATCCGCATTGTTGGAGAACAGACAAGCCAGTTTTATATTATCCTTTGGATTCTTGGTTTATCAAAGTAACCGACAAAAAAGAGCGTTTGATTGAATTGAACAAAACAATCAACTGGCAACCAGAAGCAACTGGAACGGGTCGTTTTGGGAAATGGTTGGAAAATGTCAACGATTGGAACTTATCTCGTTCACGTTATTGGGGAATTCCAATTCCAATTTGGTCAACAGAAGATGGTGACGAACGAATCATCGTAGATTCAGCGGAAATGTTGAAAAGCGAGTGTGAAAAAGCTGTTCAAGCTGGTTTCATGTCTGAAAATCCTTTGAAAGATTTCGCAGTTGGAGATATGTCAGACGCAAATTATTCCAAAATTGATTTCCACAAAAATTATGTGGATACAATTACATTGGTTTCGGCTTCAGGAAAAGCGATGAAACGCGAAAGTGATTTGATAGACGTTTGGTTTGATTCTGGTGCGATGCCTTATGCACAATGGCATTATCCTTTTGAAAACAAAGATTTAATAGACAACAATAAAGCTTATCCAGCAGATTATATTGCTGAAGGTCAAGATCAAACACGTGGCTGGTTTTATACCTTACACGCCATTTCAACTTTGGTTTTCGATTCTGTGGCTTACAAAAACGTGATGTCAAACGGAATGGTTTTGGACAAAAATGGACAAAAAATGTCTAAACGTCTCGGAAATACGGTTGAACCTTTTGCTTGTATTGAAAAATATAGTCCAGATGCGACACGTTGGTACATGATTACTAACGCACAACCTTGGGACAACCTAAAATTTGACCAAGACGGAATTACTGAAATTCAACGTAAATTCTTTGGAACACTATACAATACCTATTCTTTCTTCACTTTATATGCGAATATTGACGGGTTTGCTTATGCAGAAGCTGAAATTCCACAAAATGAAAGACCAGAAATTGACCGTTGGATTCTTTCCAAATTAAATTCTTTGGTTCAAAATGTAGAGGAAGCATTTGATACCTATGAACCCACAAAAGCTGGACGTTTCATTCAAGAATTTGTGAACGATCAATTATCCAATTGGTATGTACGTTTGTGTAGAAGAAGATTCTGGAAAGGTGATTATTCAAACGATAAAATTTCAGCATATCAAACACTTTATACTTGTTTGGAAACAGTTGCCATTTTGAGTTCGCCGATTGCACCATTTTTTATGGATCAATTGTTTAGCGATTTAAATGCAGTTTCGGGCAAGCACAATGTTGATTCTGTTCATTTAGCAAATTTCCCGAAAGTGAATACTGCTTTGATTGACAAAGAATTGGAAGCACAAATGGAAATTGCACAAAACGTTTCTTCTTTGGTTTTAGGCTTACGTAAAAAAGTGAATTTACGTGTGCGTCAGCCTTTGCAAAAAATAATGGTTCCAGCTCTAAGTACTGATTTTGCTAAAAACATCCAACACGTTCAAGATTTGATTTTATCAGAAGTGAATGTGAAAGAATTGGAATTGTTGCAAGAAGGAAATTCGATGTTGGTAAAAAGCATCAAAGCGAATTTCAAGACAATCGGCCCAAAATACGGGAAACAAATGAAAGACATTGCGACAATGGTTTCACACATGACCCAACACGATATTGCTGCAATTGAAGCAAATAATGGCTGGTCGGGAGAAATAAACGATGTGTATATCGATTTGGATATCAATGACTTTGAAATTCAAGCGCAAGACATTCCAGGCTGGATGGTAAACTCCGAAAATGGAATTACTGTTGCCTTAGATATTACACTTTCAGAAGACTTAAAACGTGAAGGAATTGCACGTGAACTTGTAAATCGTGTACAAAACTTGCGTAAAGATTCTGGTTTGGAAGTAACAGATAGAATTCGCCTAACCGTTGAATGTTCCGCTGAAATCCAACAAGCAATTGCACAAAATCAAGATTATGTTTCTAACGAAGTCTTGGCAAGTGAAATTACTTTCGGAAGTTTGGGAGACGCTGCAATTGTGATTGATTTGGTTGAAGAAGGAGATTCTAAAATTGAGTTAGTAAAAGGATAAAATTGTTCAATCCCTTCAGGATTGTTTCTATTATAGTAAGTGTCAAAACCCCGAATTTCATTCGGGGTTTTTTATGTTCAATCCCTTCAGGATTGTTACTTAAAGATAACTTTTAACTGAAAAAAAATTCAATTAATTTAAAAAATTGTGATTGGCGATTCGAATATTTTATTTAACTTTAGTATAACGAAATAAAACCCTGAAGGGGTTGAACAACCTTAAAAAAGCAATAATAAACCAAATAACCCTGAAGGGGTTTAACAACATTAATAAAACAACAACAAACCACAAAACCCTGAAGGGGTTGAACAACATTAACCTATATATCATGAGTACCTACACACAAATCATCTACCAAATCGTTTTCTCCACAAAACATCGAGAAAAAACAATGCTCAAAGAAAAAAGAGAAGATCTTTATAAATTCATTTGGGGCTTACTGAAAAACAAAAATTGTGTCCTTTATCAAGTCGGTGGAATCGAAGATCACATCCATATTTTAACTCATATTCATCCAAGTATTTCTTTATCAGCCTTAGTGAAAGATATAAAACTTGGAACGACAGAGTATATTAAAAAAACTAACCTTTTTCCGAATTTTTCCGGCTGGCAAAATGGTTATGGAGCTTTTACTTATGCAGCACGTGATAAAGCAATGTTGATGAATTACATTAAAAATCAAGAAAGTCACCACCATAAAAAAGCCTTTAAAGAAGAATACATTGAAATTTTAAATGAGCATCAAATTTGCTTTGAAGAAAAATATTTACTTTAATATAATACTGCCGAGCAATAACTTTGCGTACTTCGCGAAAACTTTGCATCTTTGCGTTACAAAAAACAACGTGTGTCACAATCTATCACCATACAAATCACTCCCGAACAAGCAAAAGATAATCTTGCTTTAAAGAAAATTATTGCGCGTGAAATTCACCTTGCTGAAAGCGAGTTTGACTTTGTCTGGAAAAAACGATCCATTGACGCTCGAAAACGACAAATTAAAATCAATGGTAGTTTCGAGATTTTTCTAAGTGGTGAAGAGGCACCAAAAGAAGAAGTTTATTTTCAAGAGCAAGATATTTCAGAGGCTGCAAAAATTGGAATAATTGGCGCTGGTCCTGCGGGATTGTTTGCAGCATTAAAAGCAATTGAACTGGGTTTGAAACCAATTATTTTTGAACGTGGAAAAGATGTCCGTTCACGTAGACGAGATTTAGCGAAACTCAACAAAGAAGGGATTGTTAACCCTGAATCAAATTATTGTTTTGGTGAAGGTGGCGCTGGAACATACTCAGACGGGAAATTATATACACGTTCCAAAAAACGTGGTGACGTTCTAAAATCTATGCAATGGTTGGTGTATTTTGGTGCTGAAAAAGATATTTTGATCGATGCACATCCACACATTGGAACGAATAAATTACCCCAAGTTATTGTAAATATTCGCGAAAAAATTATAGCTTGCGGTGGTGAAATACATTTTGATTCCAAATTGACGGATATTGAAGTAAAAAACAACAAAATTAGCGGAATTACTATCAACGAAAAGCATAATTATTCCTTTAAAAATGTGATTTTAGCAACTGGACATTCCGCTCGAGATATTTTTTATCTTTTACATAAAAAAGGAATTAAAGTTGAAGCGAAAGGTTTTGCTTTGGGTGTGCGAATTGAACACAGACAAGAACTAATTGACCAAATTCAATATCATGGACAACTCAGTGGCGATTTACTTCCTCCTTCCTCCTACTCGCTTGTAACTCAAGTGGATGGAAAAGGCGTGTATTCCTTTTGTATGTGTCCTGGTGGAATTATCGCTCCTTGTGCAACGGAACAAAACGAAGTGGTCACAAACGGTTGGTCGCCAAGCAAGCGCAACAATCCTTATTCTAACTCGGGAATAGTTGTTTCTATTGATCCAAGTGATTTTCCTAATCATGAAAATAATCCCTTTGTATGTTTGGAGTTTCAGCAAGAAGTTGAACGCTCTTGTTGGGAAGCAGCGGGAAAAACACAGAAGGTTCCCGTGCAGTGTATGCAAGATTTTATTGACGGTAAAGTATCGAAAGAAATCCCGAGAAGTTCATATCAACCTGGAACGGTTTCATTGGATTTGAATCAAATTTTACCCAAAATGATTAGCAAACGATTGCGTCAAGCTTTTATCGATTTCGGGAAAAAAATGCCAAAATATCTCACCAACGATGCAGTCTTACATGCACCAGAATCACGAACCTCATCACCAGTAAAAATTCCACGAAATCCAGAGACTATGGAACATGTTGAAATCTCAGGATTGTACCCTTGTGCTGAAGGTGCTGGTTATGCTGGAGGAATTATTTCAGCAGCGGTAGATGGAATGAATTGTATGGAGAAGATTAAAGAAAAAATTACTCCTTAATGAACTTTTCGACTATAGAACTATTTTCGAAGTCAATTTGTAGCAAATAAATCCCAGAAATTAAATTCTCAACGTTGATTTTTCCATTTGGGGTTTTCTTCATTTCCTGTATCAATTTCCCAGTATAATCAAAAATCTGAATTCCTTTAATTACATGCTGATTTGAGCTTTTAAAATGTAAAAAGTCTTTCACGGGATTTGGGTAAAGCATTATGTGCTTGTTTAAGCTAATTTCCTCGGAGTTTAAATTCCATTCTTTATCGTTGAATTTTACAAGAAAATAATCAGATATCCCAGAAAGTGTTTCATGGTACGATCCAGTTGAACTGATGTTTTCATTAGCACTTGTTTTTCCCGATAAAAAAACATCCCCATCCCTACCAGCGCAAACTTGACCTAAATGCTCGGAGTCTAACCCTCCGTAATAGCTTGCCCAATGGCGATTTCCTAGGCTGTCAAATTTTACAAGAAATAAATCAGCAGCACCATTTGTATCTGCTCTTTCCGTCATAAAACCATCATCAGTAGCCATATTTTCAGAATTGGTATACCCAGCAATCCAAACATTTCCTTTAGCATCTGTATCTATACTGTGTATTTCCTCATGTAAACTATCACCGTAATAGGTAGCCCACAAGAATTCTCCGCTTGGATTAAATTTTCCCAAAAAACCGTCAAATGTATTATTCCCCGCCCATTGATTTTGATAAGCGAAGCTTGGAACCAACAGCGAATCAGAAGTTGTTTCGCCGACTATATATGAATTCCCATACTCATCTACAAAACCATTATAAATATAATCCCCTCCATTTCCCCCAAAATATGTTGCCCAAAGTCGATTTCCATTAGAGTCAAATTTTACAATAATTCCATCTTCACTGCCATTATATTCTACTTGATAAGCATTTAGAGAAACAATATCAGTGCTAGAGTTTGTTCCACCAATTAAAAAAATATTTCCATTATAGTCAAAAAAACTAGAAGCACCTCTAAACGATTCCATCTCAGAACCACCATAATATGTTGCCCAAATTCGGTTTCCAGTATTGTCCAATTTTGCTAATAAATAATCAGTATTTCCGTTATAATCTTCCTGATAGGCTCCTAGGGAACTTAAGCCTGGAACAGATACACATGAAGAAAGACAAATATTTCCTAAATTATCGATATCACAACCATAAACTGGATAATTTAATCCATCGTAATACGTTCCCCAAACCCTTTGGCCATTGGCATTGAATGATACCAAAAAAGCATTTGAACTCCCATTCAAAACAGATTGAAACACAGTATTTGTAGCGATATTTTGAGTTGAACTTGTATTACCCATACACACGATGTTATGTGAGCTATTTACCGCTATTTTATTAAAACCATCAGTCATTTCTCCACCGTAATAAGTACTCCAAAGTAAATATCCATCCCGATCAAATTTGGAAACAAAAGCATCACTTGTTCCTTGCAAAACAGTTGAGAAAACACCTGAAGTAACAATGTTAGAAGTGGAACTTGTTGAACCAACAATATATACATTTCCATCAAAATCACATTCAATGTCCTGATGAATTTCAGCTTCCCCACCTTCTCCTCCAACATAGGTTGCCCATTCGCGAATAACAGGATCAATAATTATGGCTGCTCTTCGCTTCGATTTGGCAATATTAAAGCCAGCAATTTGATTACCTGACATTTTCCAAGAACTTTTAATTTCTTTTCCTTCTTGAAATACTTTTGGAGCACTTTCAAGTATGTTTCCAAGAACTGAATTGATATTTAAATCACCATTTTCCATGAGTGAAAATTTACCTCCTTGAACTTCTATTTTTAAATCTTGAATGGTAGCATTTTCATGAACAATATAATCATATTCTAATTCTCCATTTTTTAAATAAAAACGCACATCAATACCAACATAAATATTATTTAAAACAATTTCTTCATAGGATAAAACATCCAAAATTGGTGCTTGTCCTTCTTGGGAATTATAGAAATTTAAACTCGTTTTCAGCGCTTTTATAAATTTTATTTGAGGATTTTGTTCGCAATTTACCCAATTGATATCCAATCTATTAATTAAATAACTTGCTTCTTCTTTCTTAAAAGTAAAATCGTGTGCCGCTTGAGCAACCAAAATTGAATTTCCTGAATTTTCTTTAGTTTCTTGAAAGGAAAATCCATTTTTTCGAACGACAAAAAGTCCTTTCTTACTTTTTAAGGTAGCAACCACATCCTCTCTCTGCTTGTGATTTTGATCAATTATTTGTCCCTTGTTTTCTGTAAAAGCAACTTTGTTTTCTTGTGTGAACGAAAGACTTATTGTAAAAATAAGAAATAAAGTAGTGTAGATTTTCATTTGATTTCTTTAAAGTCTTTAACAAATATACAATTTTAGATAATTGAATTTAAAATTTATCCATATTTTTTAAGAATAATAAATAATAAAATGTTCAGAAAATAAGAAAATTCAAAAAAAGATAAGAAAAATTTACTTCTCCAATCAGAAAGTATTCTCAAGGTAATAAATGGTTTTAAATGTATTCTAGTATCTTTTGTTAAAAATTTAACCATTTATTTGTCTAAAAATTTGTTCATCTCAAAAAACTATTTTACTTTTGTTTAGAATTAATCTAAATAATGAAAGAATCTTTTTTAAAACAAATTCAACAGCCACAACTTGTCAAGAGTTGCGAAAATTGTTCATGTGACAAGAAAAAAGATTGTTGCAAAAAGTATAAGAAAAAAGGATATCACTGCAAAAAATGCCCTAAATTATAGTGTTTTAAAATAACTAGAATAAATAGTTATCTTTGCATTTTTGAAATTTACCCTTTTATGAATTATCTTTCCGTTGAAAACCTTACTAAATCATTTGGCGATCGCATTTTATTTTCAGATTTAACTTTTGGAATCGACCAAGGTCAAAAAGTAGCCATTGTTGCCAAAAACGGAACAGGTAAAACAACTTTGCTTCGAAGCTTGATGAATTTGGAGCAAATCGACTCAGGAAGAATTGTTTACAGAAACGACATCCGAGTTGCTTTCATGGAGCAAAGTGAAAA
Source organism: Flavobacteriia bacterium (assembly GCA_046303515.1). GTDB lineage: Bacteria > Bacteroidota > Bacteroidia > Flavobacteriales_D > Crocinitomicaceae > M2408. Next base: position 7,630 of record JBKCGI010000057.1, read on the forward strand.
CTTAAATGAAAATCATACCATTTTAGAAGCGGTCTTTTCTGATGAATTACCTTCCATTCAGGCTGTAAAAAAATACAACATTGCTTTAAAATCTGGTGACGAAAACGCTATCAACGATTGTTTCCAAGAAATGACCGACACAAACGCTTGGGAAATTGAGGTTTTAGTCAACCAAATGCTATCTGTATTGAAATTAGACAATACGGATTTGTTGATTTCAAACCTTTCAGGAGGACAAAAAAAACGTGTTGCCCTTGCGAAAGTTTTAGTGGCTGAAGCAGATTTTTTGATTTTAGATGAGCCTACCAATCACTTGGATTTAGACATGATTGAATGGTTGGAAGATTATTTATCGAAAGCCAAATCAACGATTTTAATGGTTACGCACGACCGTTACTTCTTGGAGGTAGTTTGTGATACGATATTGGAACTAGACGATCAAACAATCTACAAATACAAAGGAAATTTCTCCTATTATTTAGAGAAAAAAGCAGAAAGACAAGAACAACTACAATCAACAATTGATAAAGCACGAAATACCTTTAAAAAGGAATTGGATTGGATTCGTCGTCAACCAAAAGCACGAGGAACTAAACAAAAGGCTCGTGTGGAATCTTTTCAAGACATAAAAAAAGTTGCCTCCCAACGCATTGATGATTCTGAAGTAGAAATTCCAGTAAAAATGGAACGTTTGGGCTCAAAAATTGTTGAATTACATAAAATTTCAAAAGCATTTGGAGAAAAGAAGATTCTCAATGCATTTACATACAATTTTCAACGCCAGGAACGTTTAGGAATTGTTGGTAATAACGGAACGGGAAAATCAACTTTCTTAAACTTGCTTCAGGGCAAAGAACCTGTTGATGCTGGAAAAGTTGTAGTTGGTGAAACAGTTGTTTTTGGTTACTATAGTCAGGAGTTAATAAAAGTTGACGAAAACAAACGTGTAATTGATGTCATAAAAGATATTGCTGAATACATTCCACTCGAAAAAGGAAAAGAACTTTCAGCTGCTCAGTTTTTGGAAAAATTCTTGTTTTCTCGCGACATGCACTACAATTATGTTTACAAGTTGAGTGGTGGTGAAAAACGTCGTTTGAAATTGATGACCGTGTTGATGGCAAATCCTAATTTTCTGATTTTGGATGAGCCAACAAACGACTTAGATATTTTCGTGATGTCAGTTTTAGAGGATTATTTAAGAACTTTTCAAGGTTGTTTGATTGTAGTTTCGCATGATAGATATTTCATGGATAAAATGGTCGATCACTTGTTTGTTTTTGAAGGTCAGGCAAAAATTACTGATATCATTGGCAATTACACTGAATATCGTAAACAATTAGCGCTTAATTTGAAAGCGGATCGCGATGAAAAAAATGGTAAAAAACCTGAAATATCGACCGAAAAACAAATCAAAGCTACGGTTATAACAGATAAAAGAAAATTATCTTTCAAGGAAAAAGAAGAATTCAAAGTCTTAGAAAAAGATTTAGAAAAATTGGAGCAAGAAAAAATTGTTCAAACAGAAATTCTTTCAAAATCAGATGCGACAAACAATGAAATCATGGAGGCCGGAAATCGTTTAGCAGAAATTGTTTCTTCTATTGATTCCAAAACTGAAAGATGGCTGGAGTTGGCCGAATTTGCATAAAAATTATTTTTCTATCCTAAAAAGGCAACCAATTCAATTTTTTGTAGTCTTTATTTAAACGGAAAATTAAACATTTACAAAGGTCTATTTTGTGACAAAAATTTGTTATGTTTGTATATTATGCTATCAAACTACTGATTCTCTATGAAGAACATTATAAAATTATGTATTCTAAACTTTTTAATTTCAAATTGTTACAATGCTCAAATCATTGATCCTTTTGCTATTCGCTATCAAATAAATCAAAAAGGTGGATTAGTTTTTTTAGCAAATTCAACGCTTTCATGTTCCTGTTCGGCAAATAATGAAATGCCTCCTGGAGGATTTAGCGATAACAATGGATTTGCAATGAATTTTATTGACATAGATTCAGATGCAAGTACTTACATGTCTTCCAGTGATCAGCTAAATCTACCAAATTGCAGTGAAATTCTATGGGCAGGTTTGTATTGGGACGGAATTTTAAACGATGTTCCTGAAATTACAGCGAATTTTTCAAATCGTGACAAGGTGAAATTGAGCGTAAATGGTGGTGCTTATCAAAATTTGATTGCAGATGAATTGCTGGATAATTCTGTTGGCAAAGTGAGTTATTACTGTTTCAAAGATATTACTTCAATTGTTCAGGCTAATCCAATTAACGCAAGCTATAGGTTAGCGAATGTGGTTGCTGAAACAGGCACGAATACCTTTGGAGGATGGACGATCGCTGTTGTCTACCGAAACATTTATGAATCAATGAAAAACATTACTGTTTTTGATGGTTTGGCAAATGTCAGTACTGGTAATGGAACCGTAAATATTGATATCAATGGATTTTTAACTCCACCATCTGGTCCCGTAAATTTTGAATTAGGAGTTGTTGGACATGATGGAGATCGCGGTCAAACTGGAGATCAATTGGAGTTTAACGGCACTGGTTCTTTTGTTGTTTTGAGTGACGCACTTCATGCTTCTGATAATGCTTTTAACAGCACAATTTCAAAAAATGGAGTCTTAACGCCCTTGAGAAATCCAAGTTTAAATAATAATCTTGGACACGATGCAAATATTTATTCACCTAACAATTCAACTTTTAATTTTATTGGAAATTCAGCAACAAGTGCTTCGATTAGAGTCAGTACGACTTCTGAAACTATTTTAACGAGTGTTATTACTTCTGCCATTGACATTTACGAACCAGATTTAAGGGCTTCGGTTTCTTACACCGATTTAAATTCTGGGACGGTACAACCTGGAGATATTCTAGAATATTCCATCACTGCAAAAAATATTGGATCTGATGTTTCGATAAATACAATTTTGACCGATACCTTGGATTCTAGATTAACCTATGTTCCTGGCACATTGAGAGTTACTTTTGGACCAAATAGCGGTTTCAAATCTGATGCTACTGACGTTGATCAAGGTGAATTCATTCTTGCTGACAATGTGGTTAGAGTGAGAGTTGGAACCGGGGCAAATGGAGCTACTGGTGGAGCAGTATCTAATTCATCAACTGGAGCAGACAGCACAGTTGTAAAATTCCGTGTACAATTAACCAATGATTGTGCTGTTTGGCAATGTGGCTCAGTTTTAGAAAACAAAGCATTTTTATTTGGTACTGGTCAAATTTCTGGAATTACCAATGGAAATAATGGTGCTTCAGATTTATTGGATCAATTTGGCTGTCCTTCTCCTGAAAGTGGTTTGGTTACTGTTGACGTGAGTGCTTGTCCAGTTGCTGCAATTACATATACAGACAGTCTCTGTATTGGAGAAACCATTTCTTTGAGTTACCCCAATTCAACTTTTTTAGATATTTCTTGGACAGGTCCAAATAATTTTACCTCAAATAGCAGTAACCCCACAATTGCGAATGCCCAATTGATTCATGCTGGAAATTATGTTTTACATGTTTCTTACAACGGACAAGCCTGTATAGATGACACCATAGCGCCTGTTTTTGTAGGAACAAATCCTACAATACAATTACTTGAGCAACAAAATGACACTTGTTTTCATACTGGTTCTGGCTTTATTCGAGTTGCTGGTAGCGGAAATAGTCCATTTAGCTATTCCTGGTCTAACACTGATAATGATTCTTTAGCTGGAGGACTATTCGCTGGAAATTATACTGTTACCGTCGAAGATGATTTAGGTTGTTCTACAACACAAAATTTTACTATAACAGAACCTCCAGCAATGACAGTAACTGCCTCTATCACTTCAAATTATAACGGAGCACACATCAGTTGTTTCAATGCTACAGATGGAAGCGGATCAGCGGTGGGAGCTGGAGGAGTTCAGCCCTATTCATTCGCCTGGTCTCCTTCAGGTCAATTAACTTCAAATCTTACTAATGTTGGAGCAGGAATGCATATCGTTACCATGACCGACGATTCTGGTTGCCAAGCAAAAGATACCATTACTTTGGTTCAACCAACTGCCATTGTAATTAGTGGAATTGTTACTGATATTTTATGTTTTGGAAATAATACAGGTGCAATTAATGCAAACATTTCCGGAGGAACTTTACCATACACTTTTGATTGGTCAAATAATGCTGTTTCAGAAGATTTAACAAATGTTGTCGCTGGAACTTACACTGATACGGTTACTGATGTAAACGGTTGTGAAGTTTTCCAAACATTTACAATCAATCAACCTTCCAGCTCGATGACGCTTTCGGAAACGCATACTTCTGTTCTTTGTAATGGATCATCTACTGGTTCTGTGAATTTAACGGTAGTTGGCGGAGTGGAACCATACGATTTTTCTTGGTCAAGTGGAGAACTTACAGAAGATTTAACTGGAAAACTTGCTGGAAATTATACCGTTACTGTAACTGATGACAACAATTGCTCTCAGTCTTTATCTGTCACGATAACACAACCTACAGCTATAACTTTCAATAACATCAATACAAATCCTGTTTGTCAAAATGATAGTCAAGGAAATATCAGTTTAACAACAAGTGGAGGAACTCCAGGATATACCTTTGAATGGAATAACGGTGAAACTACAGAGGATATCGTGAATTTATATGCGGGACAATATCGTTGTGTAGTTACAGATTTAAATGGATGCAAGGATACTCTCATTACTAGTTTGTCAGATCCAAATGCTGTAATTATTGCTGAAACACATGTTGACGTATTGTGTTATGGCAATTCAACTGGATCAATAAACATCACGCCTTCTAATGGCACAAATCCTTACACTTTTGACTGGAGTAATAGTGCAATTTCTGAAGATATCAACAACCTTTCGGCAGGACTTTATTCAGTTAACGTAACAGATTTTAATGGTTGTGGAGGATTTAAATCTTTTGATATTTCCGAACCAGACACCTTAATTTACATTTCTTCTTCAACAGTTTCCGATGCACTTTGTTTTGGAGATTCTAATGGTTCAATAAATATTGAAGTCGCTGGAGGAGTTGGAAATTACACTTACAGTTGGAGCAATTCTTTAGGAACACAAGATATCAATAGTTTAATCGTTGGAACCTATACCGTAACAATTACAGATGAGAACTTATGTCAATTAGTTTTCTCTGAAACAATTCAAGAGCCGGTAGAATTAACAGTATCGGAAACTCACAATGATGTATTATGCTTTGGAGGATCAACAGGATCAATTGACGTTACAACTTCGGGTGGAACAATTGATTATAACTATTTATGGAGTAACAATTCACCAAATGAAGATTTAACCGCGCTTCCAATTGGAACATATGACTTGACTGTAACAGACGATAATTCTTGTCAAACTACAATTTCAGTTACTATTGCTCAACCAAACGCAGCAATTGATATTACGTCAATAATGAGTCCTGTACTATGTTTCGGTGGAAATGACGGAAGCATTGATGTCACAGTTTCAGGTGGAACTTTAGCTTACAGTTTTGATTGGGCCAATGAACCTGACAACGAAGATTTATTAAATTTAACTGCAGGAACTTACGAACTTACTGTAACGGATGGTAATGGGTGTAACGAAATTCACTCAGTTGTTGTTACGGAACCTGCCACAGCTATTTCTTTAATTGGTAGCGGAAATGCCATCTGTTTTGGAGCAAGCAATGGTGAAGCAAATGTAGTTGCAAATGGAGGTACTGGAGCATACAGTTACTTATGGAACACCAATCCAAATGATACATTAGCAACAGTTCAAAATTTAAATGTAGGTTCTTATTCCGTTACTGTTACTGATGCAAATGCTTGTGTAGCAACAATTACCGTAGATATTGTTCAACCAGAGGAACTAGAAGGATGTGTTTCTTTCGAAATGCCAAACATTTTCACGCCAGACAATGACCAAGTGAATGATTTTTACCATCCAGCCAAAGCATTCAACATCAAAGAATATCACATTTTGATTTTAAACCGTTGGGGAAATGTAGTTTATGAAGGTGATGGAACTACCCAAGGCTGGAATGGTCTCATAGATGGAAAAGAAGCCAGTGAAGGCGTTTATTTCTGGAAAGCTGACTATACCGACAATTACGATAAAAAAGGTGAGCAACACGGAAATTTGACCTTAGTAAGGGATTAAAACTACCAAGAAGCAAAATAGTTAACTTTCATTCTCAAAAAAAAGTTAACTTTGCGGAAAATTTTTCAAATGGCTTTAAAATGCGGAATTGTTGGTTTACCAAATGTAGGAAAATCAACTTTATTTAACTGTTTATCAAATGCAAAAGCGCAATCAGCGAACTTTCCATTTTGTACAATTGAACCAAATGTAGGAACAATTTCTGTTCCAGATCCACGTTTGGAGAAATTGGAAACAATTGTAAATCCTGAGCGTGTTGTACCTACAACGATGGAAATTGTAGATATTGCTGGTTTGGTAAAAGGCGCATCTAAAGGCGAAGGTTTAGGAAATCAATTTTTAGCAAATATTCGCGAATGTGACGCAATCATTCATGTAATTCGTTGTTTTGATGATGGAAATATCATTCACGTGGATGGAACTGTAAATCCTATTCGTGACAAAGAAGTTATCGATATTGAATTGCAATTGAAAGATTTAGAAACAATTGAAAAAAGAATTACTTCTTTGGCTAAAATGCTAAAATCTAATGATAAAGAAATTATCAGAGAACACGAATTGTGCTTGAAATTAAAAGCTCATTTGGAACAAGGTAAATCTGCTCGTTCATTAGAAGTTGATGAAAAAGAAGCAGAAATTTTACCAAAATTACAATTGATTACCTCTAAACGCGTATTGTATTTGTGTAATGTAGATGAATCCTCTGTAAAAAGTGGAAACAAATACGTTGATCAAGTGCGTGAAAACGTGAAAGATGAAGACGCAGAAGTGTTGGTGATTGGAGCTAAAATTGAAGCTGATATTACTGAATTGGAAACATACGATGAACGTCAAATGTTCCTAGAAGAACTTGGTTTGGAAGAACCAGGAGTAAATCGTTTGATTCGTTCTGCTTATGCTTTATTGAAATTACAAACATATTTCACAGCAGGAGTAAAAGAAGTTCGCGCTTGGACAATTACCGCAGGAATGACTGCTCCGCAAGCTGCATCTGTTATTCATACCGACTTTGAAAAAGGATTCATTCGTGCTGAAGTGATGAAATTTGAAGACTTTACAACTTTAGGTTCAGAAGCTGCAGTAAAAGAAGCTGGAAAATTTAAAGTGGAAGGGAAAGAATATATCGTGCAAGATGGAGATATCATGCACTTTAGATTTAATGTGTAATACCTTATTCTGGAATATAAGCACAAAAATCAGTAAAGGCTTTTTTTAGTTTCTTCCTGATTTCCCAAGTTAGTTCTTCGTTTTCAAAATTATTTTGATTTTGAAGATATATTAATTTCAATTTATTGAACTCTTTAAGGTGGTTTATCCAATATTCTTGGCTAGAACTTAATACGCTGTAAAGTAAATCTCCTGGATAATAATCACCTTCAGCCAAAATATTATCTTCCAACTGATTTATCGCCATTGGGATTAAATATGATATTCCGATATTTTGACCAATCAAAATTCTAAGATCTTCAATTTCAAAATCTTGAATAGCTTTTTTTCTCAATTCATGGCAAATTCGTACTAATGAACTAGAATCATTTGGATCTATATTTGGCCAATAATCATTTTCTAATTGTTCAATAGTTGATTTATTATTTATACTCATGCTGCACTAATAATTTTTCTAATCTACAAATATTTTTCTAACTTTGACTCCAAAGCAATTACCATTCACATGAAAAAGTTAAAAAACGTATTACTTCTCGTATTTATTTTCGGAGCATTGTTCTCTTGCACCATTCAAAAAAGAACTGTAAACAAAGGCTACTTTGTGCAGTGGAATTGGGATAAGAAAATTAAAAACCAAGGTACTACAGAAACAAAAGTAAAACCTGAAAGCGAAGTACAAATTGAAATCGCTCAAACAGAACCTATTTTTGAAGAACAAAAATCCTCAACATCAGTAAGTGATGAGATTGAAGTACAAGATGCACCAGTTGTTGAAGAAAATAATACTTCCAAAAAAAGCTTGAATTCTACGTTTAATACTTTAAAAGAAATCAAGCCGATTTCAAAAGGTGTTACGGTATTGAAAAAAATTCACGATAAAGTCTTCCATAAAAAGAAAGCAGCTACTCCACCAATGGACGGTGAATTATGGATTAATATCGGTTTATTGATACTCTTTTTAATCTTGACAATTGTTTTTATCTCCTTGGCTCTAAAAGCCATTGAATATATGGTTTTTGTTTGGTGGGGATTAGCACTTGTTGCCTTTATAGTCTTTGTCACACAAGTGATTGACGTAATTATGTGGTAAAAAAGTGGAATCTCATTTTGGATTCCACTGTTATAATTTTACTTTAATTTCTTAGCAAAAACCTTCTTGAATTTATCCACTTTTGGGCGAACCACCGCCTGACAATACATATTTTCAGGGTTCAACTCCAAATAATTATTGTGGTAATCTTCCGCAGGATAGAAATTAGATAACTTTGAAATTTCTGTTACAATAGGCTTGTCCCAAACTTTTTCTGCTGTAAGTTTTTGTTTGTATTGTTCCGCCAGGATTTTTTGTTCTTCATCATGGAAGAAAATCACAGAGCGATATTGTGTTCCAACATCATTTCCTTGACGATTTAATTGTGTCGGATCGTGCACAAACCAAAATACCTCTAATAATTCATCAAAAGACACCAAAGAATCGTCGTAAACTACTCGCGCGACCTCAGCATGACCAGTTGCACCAGAACAAACCTGCTCATAAGTTGGATTTTCTCGTTTTCCACCTGAATAACCAGATTGAACAGAAATGACACCTTTTAATTCTTTAAAACAGGCTTCAATACACCAAAAACATCCTGCACCAAACGTAGCTTCTTTCATGTGTTTATTATTTACGAGTGTTATCACTTTACTTGTATCATCAACTTCCGGATTTGCTTTTTCTTTTAACTGATGATTCGAACATCCAAAAATACTAAAACAAATCGAACTGAATAAAATTGTTATTGCTTTCATAAACAAGTAACGATTGAAACATGTTTTTAGTTTTCGATAATCTGCAAAAAATTGTTAAAACAAAAAAGCCAATCTCCTAAATGAAAATTGGCTTCGAATATGTTGAAAAAAATTATTTTCCTGGCTGAGCTGGCTGTTGTCCTTGTTGACCACCTGCTGGTTGACCTTGTTGCGTTGCCGCTGGGTCTTGAACTTTAATTTTTTCTGGAGTACTTTGTAAAGTCAAAACAATACTCACAACAGCTACGATAGCTGCAAGTGACCAAGTTGCTTTCTCAACGAAATCATTTGTTTTTTGCACACCACCTAATTGACTAGCAGCGCCAAAATCAGAAGATAAACCTCCACCTTTTGGATTTTGAATGAATACGATAAAAACTAGTAAAATACTAGCGATAATAATTACAATTGATAATAAAGTTGCCATTTATGAATTTATTTTTTTGTTTAGTTCTTCTATTTTTTTTGCAAAGTAAAGCTTTTTTTCTGGAATTGTCAACATTAAATGTTCAAAAGCTGTAATTGCCTTCGGATAATTTCCCTGTAAAGCAAAAATATTTGCCAATGTTTCGGTATAAATCAAATTGTCATCATTGATACTTTCTTTCGCTTTTTTAGGAGCTGAATAAAACTCTTTCTTAGGTTTAATGCGCTCTGGCTCTTCTTGAATGAATTTTTCAATGATTTTATCTGCTTCTTTTTTCTCTGAAATAGGATTGGAATTTGCTACTTTTAACCAAGAAGAAAAACTTCTATTTTCGGATAAATCAATTTTATTTTTTTCTTCAATTTCTTCCTCAAATTTGCTTTTTTCCTCTAATTCAATCGAATAAGCCGATGCAACAGCATGTGAAAGAAACTCTTTTTCTAATTCTAATAAATCACTTGAAGTTTTTTCCTCAATTTTATTTTCCTCTTCCTCAGCTGGAATTTCAATTTTAAATTCCTCTTTTTCTTCTTCTTGAATCAAATCATTTTCAAGAATTGGAAAGGAAACCTCCTCCTCTTTTGAAACTTCAACTTCAAATACCAGTTTTGTTTCTTCAATTGGATTTATTTCTACCTGCTCAATTTCTTCACTAATTTCTACTTGCTTAATCTCCGTTTCTAACTCCTGAACTTCTTCATTATGAATAATTTCATTGGATTGAATTAAATCGTATAATTTCGCTCGGTCAGTAATTTTAAAGGCTTGTTTTTGCAATTCATCTTCAAAATGTAAATCCTTGCTTTGCGCCAAAGCTTTCAAATATAAAATAGAAAAAATTTGAGCAAAAGGATATTTCACACACAAGTCTTTCAACGGGGCAATATCTGCAACGTTTAAATCTTGAGGATTGTGAATCTTACTATATAAATTTTCTAAATTCATCTTACTAGGGTAAAATTACCAATTTGAAAGCAATTTATTGATTAAATCCTGAACAATTTGTTTGTTTATCTCTTCAATCAACTGTTTTTCGACACTTGCGAAATCTTGTGAACTATCAAAATCAAAAAAACGAGTTGCAGTTAAGTTCATTTCATCTTCCTTTGGCGCTTTGATATAAATCTTAAAATTTACCGAAACTGTCAATCTATTTTTTGCCGCAACATCGCCTGCTTGAATGGCAATTGGTGAAACAGTATAATTACCAATAACTCCTTCAATTTGAACTTCTCCAGTATTCGGCGAGGAATTTAATTTCAGCTTCGTATTATTTTGCACACCATCTTTCAAATCTTCTGAAAGTAAAGCTGCATAACTCAAAGGAGCATTTGGAGCATTGTTTTCTAAGGTTTTTATCGAGAAAAACTTCCATTCTGGTGGCATATTTCCATCCACAAACGAAACACTTGTTGGCCAGCACGAACTCAAAACGCAAAACAAAGCTATATAAATGAAAAAACGCATTAATTCGGTAAATTAAATTCTTTGATTTTACGGTACAAAGTTCGTTCCGAAATTCCTAATTCCTCTGCAGCGTACTTGCGTTTCCCACGGTGTTTGGTCAAAGCTTTTTCAATTAACTCCTTTTCTCTATCTTCTAATGAAAGGGATTCTTCCACTTCTTCGTGGTCTGAAAAATCTTGTGCGTATTGCTCTTCTACAATTGGAAAACTTTCCGCATTTGCAGGTGGACCAAGCAATGCAGTTTTTTCGTTTACGGGAATTACTACATCATTGTACATACGATTCATCATGGCCGCTTGATCTGGGTTTAATTGGATGTCACCACCTTTCGAAATCAATTCAGCAACCAATTTTTTCAAATCAGTTAAATCACTTTTCATGTCGAACAAAAATTTGTACATCAATTCTCGCTCAGAAAAATTATCTACTTCGGTACTTTTCATCAAACCAGAACCATGATCTTCTTTTTTCGGCAAATACGAGCTTAAGATTTGAGCATCAATGTCTCTTTTGCTTTCAATCACAGAAATCTGCTCAACCAAATTTTTCAACTGGCGAATATTTCCTGGCCAAGGATAATTTTCCAAAACCTGCACGGCATCTTCTGTCAATTTGATTCCTGGCATTCTGTATTTATCCGCAAAATCATTTGCAAATTTGCGAAAAAGCAAGTAAATATCATCTGGACGTTGTCTCAAAGCTGGTAAAGCAATTGGAACTGTACTCAAACGATAAAACAAATCTTCTCTAAATTTTCCACTTTGAATGGCGCGTTGCATGTTTTCATTGGTTGCAGCTACGACTCTCACGTTTGTTTTGATTACTTTGGAAGATCCTACCTTGATGAATTCGCCTGTTTCTAAGACACGTAATAAACGTACTTGTGTTTGCA
>JBKCGI010000058.1:0-5593 GCA_046303515.1 Flavobacteriia bacterium
AGATGAATTGTGATAAACAATCGTATTACAAGGTACATTTGGCAATCCTGAAGAAATATTTGTCCAAGATGTTCCTCCATTTGTTGATCTAAAAACCTTACTTGATGAATTATAACCTGAAAAAGTTACATAAACGATATTCGGGTCGGTATTTGAAATGGCAACATTTGTCGGTTGTAAGGTTGTTACAGGTAAACCAGTAGTTATTGCAGCCCAAGTAGTCCCTCCATTAGTTGATTTTGAAACAGAGTTTTGTTTAACGGAATAAATAATTTGATTATTGCTTGGTGCAATTGCAAATTCAATAATTGAATTACTACCATTTGGAGTTCCTAGAGAAGTCCAACTTGAACCACCATTTGTTGTTTTATAAATTGATGATCTACCTCCAGCATAATATGTATTAGCAGTCACCGGATCCTGATGAATAACAGATAACCAATCTGCACTTCCTTGCCCTACTGGTAATCCATTCGTTATATCAGAAAAATTGCTCCCACCATTTGTAGATTTATAATATTCACCATAAACATAGGAGCCAATTATTGTATTGTTATTTGTTCTATCAATGAAACAATCCATACCGTCACCACCATAAACCTCTGTCCATGTATTTCCGTTTAATTTATTAGTTCCATTGTCCTGATGACCTGCAATTATTAAACTAGGATTAGAAGTAGATAGACCAATTCTATATTGCTGCGCTATTCCTAGATTAGAGCTAATATCAGACCAAGAAGTTCCACCATTTGTAGATTTATAGATACCTCCGTCGTTACAATCAAAAATAGTTGTTCCATTATAAAATTGTATATCATGATGATCTGCATGAACATAAGGCGCACCTGACCCAGTCCAATGTGAAGATAATGTCCATGAAGTTCCACCGTTAATAGATTTCCAGGCATTTATTCCACCGATCATTATTTGCTCAGCATTTGTAGGTGAGGCAGCGATAGTTAAATCATAAAATGCCTGACCACCTGCATCTGAACCATTTGAACTCCAACCCAAATAATTTGGAGATCCATCTGCTCTTTGTGTAAAAGTTGTACCACTGTCTGTAGATCGATAAACACCTAATAACCCTTGATCTGAAGAACTTCCATAAAGCAAATAAACATAAGAAGAATTTGCGGCCGTTACTGCTAAAGAAATTCTTTCAACACCAGTTGTTGTTAAACCTGAACTAATTGTCGTCCAATTTTGCCCGTTGTTTGTAGATTTTCTAAAACTAGTTCCAACTGCATAAACAGTTGAAGGATCACCTGGTTTAAATTCTAAATCCTTAAAAGAACCTGTATTTACTGAGGTAAAATTCGCACCTGCATTTACAGATCTAAAAATTCCGTTACTTGCAGCAACTAAAATTGTATTACTATTTGTTGGATCAATTAACACGCGAGAAATTGTTCTACCTTGCGCAACTGAATGAACCAAGCCAGTTGCTCCCCATGTTAATCCTCCATCAGTTGATTTTAACAAACCAATACTATATGAGTCACCACCGTCACTATCTCCCGTACCTAAATATAATATTTGAGAATTATTAGGATCAATAGCAATATCAGAACAACCAATAGCTTCTAATTGCTCAGTCAAAACTGTCCATGATGTTCCACCATTTGTTGTTTTCCACAAACCTCCATCAGGCGTCCCCACATAAATTACATTTGGATCATTTGGATCGAAACGAACAAAATTAACTCGTCCTGCACCTCCGCCTACTGGTTTTCCTACCGGACCAAGGAAAGTCCAATCACCAGCAACAGACTTGTCGGTACTAATAATGGCATCTCGTTCCCATTCTTTATAATTTGTATACGTCTGAGATGGAAGCGTCATATTACCTGTTGGGTAAACCCTTGGAGCCATATAATTCTCCCAACGCTTAAATGCCTTATAACCTTTTCCTTTTTCAATAGTGCGACCATCCCAATAAGAATAAAATGCAGCTTGCACATCGTAAAAATTTGCTGTTGGGTCTTGCATCATTTGCACCCATGTAGCAGTTTCTTGACTGGAAACGTTCTCTAAATTTTGAGCAAAGGTTTTGGCTGAAAATATTAAAGAAATAAGGATTATAAATTTTAGTTTTTTCATTTTATAGTTTTATGGCATTAAAATTACAAGAAAAAAAGGTAAAGCAAAAATTTACTCTACCTTTTATTGATAAGTATATCGAATTGTTAATTATTTTTTTGAATTAAATTTTTGAAGACCATCATCCAACCACTTTTTAAAATCTCTAGGGTCATTATGATTTTGGTAATCAGCAGATCCCACAGGAATATCTACTCCTTCAGGGGTTTGTAAAACATAATACGGTTGAGAAGCTGTTTTATATTCTTCTATTTGTTTAGCGGTCCATTTGTTTCCAATTGTAATTATCTCAAAATCTTTACCGTTTACTTTAATTTTACTTTGCTCATTCTTAGGTAGTTCAGTTCTCTCATCAACATAAAGAGAAACAATTACTACATCATTTTTCAAATGCTCTATAATACCTGTTTCACCCCAAACGGACTGTTCCATTTTACGACAATTTACGCATCCCCATCCTGTGAAATCTACAAACAAAGGTTTATTAACTTTTTTGGCGTAAGCAAGGGCTTTATCATAATCATTGAAAGCCATAATCCCTTGAGGACCTTGATGCATACCTTCAACATGTTCACCGTTTGAAATGGCAGTTTTACCGCCCCCTGTTAAACCTTGAGGAGATTCAGCATAAAAATCAGGTGGTAAAAACGCATTAACTAATTTCAATGGCGCACCCCATAAACCTGGAACCAAATACATTGTAAAAGCAATTGTCAGTGTTGCAATCATTGTTCTACCAACAGATAGTTTTTCCACTGGACTATCATGTGGAAGTCGAATTTTACCGAACAAATAAAGGGCAAGAGTTCCGAATACTGCAATCCAAATTGAGATAAAAATCTCTCTTTCCAATAGGTGCCATTGCATTGTAGTATCAGCAGTTGAAAGAAACTTGAACGCAAAAGCAATCTCCAAAAATCCTAAAAACACTTTAACTACATTTAACCAACCTCCCGAACTCGGCATGGAATTCATCATGGAAGGAAAAATGGAAAATAACATAAATGGCAAAGCTAAAGCCAAACCAAAGGCAAACATACCCATTATCAAAGCGCCACCGCCACCATCAGCAGAAATACCAACAAGTAAATAACCCAAAATTGGACCTGTACAAGAAAATGATGCTAAAGACAATACCAAGGCCATGAAAAAGATGCCTACAACACCACCTTTATCAGCTTTTGAATCAGCAGCATTAACCCATTTCGAAGGCAATTGAATTTCAAATGCACCCAAAAATGACAAACCAAACAGAAAAAGCATCAAAAAGAAGAATATATTAAACCAAACATTCGTTGACATCTCATTGAGTAAACTAGCTGATCCTGTTGCAACAACAACCAAAGCTAATAACACGTGAATTAAGACAATTGAAAAACCATAAATCATTGCATTTTTAATTCCTGCAGCCTTTGTTTTACTCCTCTTAGTGAAAAAACTTACTGTCATTGGAATCATTGGGAAAACGCAAGGCATAATCAATGCCGCAAAACCACTAATAAAAGCTAACAAAAAAACTGACAATAAGGATTGACTTTCTTGAGGCTCCTCTGTATTTCCATTTGAAGTATTTTCTTTTGAAACAACTTTATCATTCTCATATGGATTAGCTATTTTCAACAATTTAGTTTTAGAAGCAAATAATTTGGCTAATTCTTTATCTGCAACTAATTCCTTTACATTTTCAGAATTTTGAATAAGATCATAGGATAATTTAAAATCTTCTTCAGTTTTAACCAATTCAAGTAAAGCTTTTGCATCAGAAATGGGTAAAACCGAAGCAATTGAATTTGCAAATATTCCTAAAATAAAAATTAATGTAATAATGAATTTATTTTTCATCTTTTTGAGTTAAAATTAAATATTTCTTGTAAAATGCAACGCTATTCCCTTTCGGCACTTCATTCCATTTTCCGTTTACTAAAACATAAGATGAACCATTTTTATGTGTAGCCTCATCATTTGTAACTTTAGTAAATTCGCTAATAAGCTTTTTCTGATCATTGGCTATATCTTCTGCCTTCACTCCTTTTACTTTCACTTTGAAGTTCGCTGAGTGATTAGGCAAACATTTTACATCATTGCACGTTTGAAATGAAAATGTACCGTTTAATTCAAAATCCTTTTCTGACTTGATTTTTATTTTTTGTTTAAAAATCACTGTTCCTTCATGATAAATTAAATTTTCATCAGCATATTTATCATATTTCTCAATCGGCTTTGGCTCAATCAAAGAACCAACTAGTTCGAAATTTGGAGTCTTTTTTAATACAATTGTTGTAGGTACACTAAAGCTCCCAGCAGGTAATTTAGCTGCATTAATATGCCAATGTTCAACCACTCTAATTTTCCCAATGACAAATGCTTCGTCCCCATTTTGTTCAACAGAGAAGCTCCAACTAACCTTATCCTCTGCTAATTCAATTTGTGAGAAAACATTTCCACAAAACAAAATTAATAGGGCAATAAAAATACTTTTCATACTATTTACTTTTTAGATACTAAATCAACTTTATACTTCACATCTACAGGAGGTAAACACATTACGTCATTACAGACCATAAATGTAATGACCAAATCCATTTTTGTAGTTTTGAAAACATCTACCTTTTGAATGAAAACAACTTCCTTTTCAAAAAAATCTAAGGTTGCTTCAAAATTTTCATCGAATTTTTTAATAGCCTTCGGTTCAGAAACTTTTCCTTTCAATTGAAAATCATCTGAGGATTGAAAAGTAAACGATGTTGGCACTGGCCCAACGCTATTATCAATATTTTGACTGTACAAATGCCATCCTTCTTTTATGGTTGCTTTGATTTCAACTTGAGATAATTCAGCGTTAAAAACGGCTTCCCACTGAACTACATCCTGAGAGAATACTGAAAATGAACTTGTTAAAAGAAATAAGAGAAAATAAAAAATCCGTTTCATTTATACTTGTGCTAAATTATCTAACAAAAGTACGAAACAAAACGGATTTAAGATTATGCTACTTGAAAGTTATTCTTGTCTTTTCAAAGTATATATTTTTTCATAAAAAACAATTAATCAATTGATAATCAATGTTAAAATTTAATTTCTGTAATTCTAGATATTGGAATCCAAACACCTCCTTTTAAACAAATATATTTTGACCCTGCAGCCCAAATCGTAGTTTCAACTCTTTTTAAACCTTCGTCATCGTAAAAATAAATAGATACCTTCGTGCGATAACCGTTTCCTAAAAGAGTTGCTTTGTCGATTTGCTCGCGCAATTCGGGGTGCTGTTTTATCGGCATTTCTTTTTTAAAATGCAACGAAGGAACAACTTCCTTTTCGATGGTTTGATACTCTAGTACTTGCATGATTTAAAGTTTTAGAAGTACAAGGTAAAAAGAAAAATCTAAAATTCCAAATTTATTTTGAAAAAAAAATTAAAACTAGATGAAGTTTAAATCATAAAACAGTCTCAACTTTTACTTGAGCATGACCATTCTTAATGAAATTCAAT
>JBKCGI010000059.1:0-7167 GCA_046303515.1 Flavobacteriia bacterium
AGTGTCAGAATTTGGTTTCATTGTTCTAAACTTTAACAAATAGAAACTTGCCCCTCTTAAACCAACCCGTTTTTGGCGGTAAAACACTCCTCCTCTACTCGAAAAAACAATTAGCAATGAAATTATTATTCCAAATGGGAAAAAAATTAGAATTACAACAAAAGAAACTAATATATCGAAAAGTCGCTTCAAATTTAAGCGTTTAAAACCTGTTCAACAGAAGAAATCACAGCTTTAATAACTGTATTCATTTGATCTTGCGTTAAATCAACAAAAACGGGCAAGGAAATTTCTCTTTCAAAATTGTCTTTAGCTGTTGGATAATTATTCAGATTGTAACCCAAATTAACATAAAAACTCATTTTTGGAACAGGAATAAAATGGACATTTACAGAAACATCTTGATCGAAAATAGCTTGTATAATTGCATCTCGTTGATTTTCCGTAATTCCTTTAATTCTCAAAGGATATAAATGATAGCAAGATTCTTCCTTATCTTTTGCTAAAATTGGCGTTTGAGCCCAAGAATAGTTACTTAATTCATTCGTGTAAAAATCACAGATAGCCTTTCTTTTTGGAAGTGTTTCACTATCGTAACGTTCTAGTTCTACTTGACCAATAGCAGCCTGAATATCAGTCATGTTGCATTTGTATCCTGCCTCAATGATATCGTATTTCCAATTTCCTTTTTGGGTTTTAGCTAAAGCATCTTTATTCTGTCCGTGTAATGTTTTCACGCACAAATCAGTATAAATCTGCTGATTATCAAATGGCTCAGGGAAATTTAAAGCAACAGCACCGCCCTCCGCTGTAGTCAAATTCTTTACAGCATGAAAAGAAAATACAGAAACATCTGTCAATGATCCTGCGCGTTTTCCATGATACCAAGCACCATATGAATGCGCTGAATCAGACAAAACTAAAATACGTGCTAATTTTTTTTGATTTTCTGATTCAGGATTAAATTGAGCTTTATATTTCTGAACTAGAGCATTAATTTGATCATAATTACAAGGTAAACCTGCAAAGTCAACTGGCATAATTACTTTTGTGCGAGAAGTAATCGCTTTTTCAATTGCTTCAACATTGATATTAAAATCATTGGCGTTTACATCCACAAAAACCGGCTTCGCTCCACAATGCATAACCACATTTGCTGTTGCAGAATAGGTATATGCTGGAAGAATTACTTCATCACCTTCCTTCACTCCAAACCAACGCAAAATGATTTCCAATCCAGCAGTTGCACTATTTAAACATAAAGTTGCTTGATTTCCACAATATGCAGTTATCTCCTTTTCAAAAGCTTTAGTTCTAGGACCAGTTGTTAACCATCCTGATTTTAAAACTTTTACAACTTCATCAATTGCTTTTTGATTGATACTTGGCGGCGAAAATGGAATCATTTGACTTGTGAATTAAATTTATTTGCTTTTACAAAAGTAAAACATAAAAAAGAATTAAAAAAGGCATAAAAAATTACACCCGCTTGCGTATCTAACATAGATTCAACTAGAAAATTGATTGAAACTATTAAAATAAAGGCAAAATAGATATAATTTTTATTTCGTAAAGTGGTTTTTAAAAAGAGAAACAAGGATAAGAGGAAAATTAATAAACCAAATAAACCTAAGGCTATTGTTAATTGCAAATAGGCATTATGAGCATTGTATTGATGTTCATATGCAGAATCGATGCCGTTCTTTTTATAATTTACGACAAGATCACTTTTCACATCTCCGGTACCAGAACCAAAAAGTAAATTTTGAGAAATAACTTGAACGGAAGATTTCCAAACCATCAATCTAATCGCTGAACTTTCGTTTTCGTTTTTTGCGGTTTCGACAGTTAATGCACGATACAAATATTCTACTCTGTGCTTTACAGAAGGAACAAAAACTATAGCTGAAATTATGGTTGAAAAAAGAAGCCCTATCATTAAAAAACCAAGTAAAAATTTTCGTTTAATTCTTATGTAATTAATTATTAAAATAATGAATAGTAATAGCGTAATAAAGATTCCCATTTTAGAAGCAAGAAGGAAAATTATTAAACTAAAAAACCCAATTAAAGAAACTATAATCAATTTATTTAATCTGAAATAATTATTTTTCAATTGTAAAACAAGCATAACGATTGCTAAATTTAAGTACATCGCAAAATAACTAGGATGCAAGAAAACGGAGAAATTCGTGTAATAAAATTTATTAATTCCTGTTTGAATATAAGTAACACTTGCATTGCCTATTAAAAAAAGAGAAGCAATGGTACAGGCTAAAACATAAAAATAATAGACTTTAAATTTTTCTTCAGCTTCAATTGGTCTTGAACCATAAATTAAAGGAAAAATGATTAAAGACATTTTAACTTCCAAATCAAACCAACCTGCTTTCATGTTTTGGGTATATACCATACCAATTGCATGAAGTAGAAAAACAAAAATGAAAAGTAATGCAATTCTATTCGATTTGAATACCTGCCACTTTCTTCTAAAATCAGCCTCTACAATCCAATTTAAAAACAATAAAACAATGAAGATTGGAATTAATTTTGCAAACGGTAAACATACTACAATTAGAATTGTAAAAATGAAATGTAACTTCGAATGTATACTCAGTCTTGACAAAATATTTTTTTACAAATGTAGAAACTTTAATGATTTTCTTGGAGGAATTCCCAAAATTCGTTCGCAATTTTATCTCTAGAAAAATTATCTCTTACATAATTAAGTCCATTTTCACCTAATTCTGTCATCAATTTTGGTTCAGAGAGCAATTTAGTCAACTGTGTTGCCAATTTATTTTCATTTTCTGGTTCAAAAGCTAAAGCGCATTTTCCTTGTTCAACAAAAAGTGCTTTCGCCTCTCCTTCTACGCCCAATAAAACAGGTTTTTTCATGGCCAAGTTTTCGAAAATTTTGGAAGGAATTGCCCCTTTAAACAAATCTAATTTTTTTAGCGGAATAACAGAAATATCGCTTGATGCAACAATTTGAGGCATTTCTTTTTTAGAAACCGCATCGAAAAAGTAGACATTTTCTAGTTTAAGTTCAGCTTTTAAGGAAATTAATTTCTCCTTTTCAGGACCACTTCCCACTAACAAAAACTTCAAATTAGTGTTTTCTCTTAATAAATTCGCAGCCTTTAAGATAACTTCTAAACCCTGTGCATGACCAATAATGCCTGCATACAAACACAAAATGTCGGAATCATGAAAATTGTTTTCAATTCTCCAATCTCGACTAATTTCATTTACTTGATAAAATTCTAAATCAACTCCATTTGGAAGCCAATAAACTTTCTTTTTTGGAAACCTTCTTGTAATATCAGCACAAATGCCTTGTGTTTGTCCAGAAATCAAAGCTGATTTTCTGTATAAGAATTCCTCTAAGATTGTTGCCGATTTTAGAAAAAAATTATTGCTAATCAGTCCTAATTTCTCAGCACTTTCTGGCCATAAGTCAGAGACATTAAAAACCAATTTTGAACGTTTAAAGATTTTCAAGAAATAGGCCGTTATTCCCAAAAACAAGGGAGGACTTTCGCAAATGATATAATCTGTCTTTTTTATTTTAAATAAACCTACCCAAAATGAGGTAAATACGAAGGAAAAATAATTAATCAAACGTTTGAAAATTCCTTTTGATTTGGAAACATATATCCAAGAACGGTGAATTTTCAAATTATCTTTTTCTTCGCAGGCATAAAATTTTCCTTTAAACTCTTTATGAATTTCCATCGAGGGATAATTCGGCATTGCTGTCAAAATAGTTACTTCCGCGCCCTTTTTTCTTAATCGAACAGCTAATTCGAACAATCGATTTTGAGGTGCACCAACTTCAGGCGGAAAATATTGAGTCAGAATTAAAATTTTCACTTACTTTTTAATTATCTTGTTATATAAATCAATAACTTCTTGCAAATTATTTTTCCATTCATAGTGTTTTTGAACATGTAATCTCGCTTGTTTAGCGCATTTTTCATAAAACTCTTTGTCAAATAATAATTTTTCAATGGCTAAACCGGCCTGTTCACTATTTTTTCTAGGAACGATAATTCCTGTTTCATTATTGACCACAACTTCGCTAAAACCATCAACATCTGATACAACTACTGGTTTTTCACAAGCCATCGCCTCAATTGTTGCTACCCCAAAACTTTCGCTATTATCAATTGACAAGGCAACGTATACATCAAACATGTTTTGGTACTTTGGCACTTCATTTTGAGGAATTTTACCTGTAAAAAGCACCCTGTTTCTTAGTTTTAATTCATCAACCAAGTTCTCTAAATTCATTCTTTCCGTTCCATCTCCAACCAGTAATAATTTGAGAGGCAAATCGGGATGCTTCAATGTTAATTTATGAAAAGTATGAATTAACAAATCTATGCCGTATTTCTGTTCAAATGACTTAATTGTTCCAATAACAATATCCTTTTCGTCAAAAAGACTAGTTACTGACATCTTCTTAAACATATCTAAATCAACACCGAAAGGAGTTATCATAATATCTTTTCGAGAATATTTTGAAATTTCCTTAGCCATTATTTTACTCGTTGATAGAATAAAATCAGCTTTTCTCAAATTGAATTGAAATAATTTCTTGTGAATGATCGATTTTTTAGGGAAATCATAAACGTCACTGCCCCAAACTGACAAAATATATGGATGGAAGTCAGACAAAGCACCCAAAAGTCCATAACTTGTTGCGTAATGCGCGTGAACAATAGCTGGTTTTATTTCTTCAATATATTTTTTTAAAGTTTTTCTATTATTTAAATAAGTTGATTTCCCAAAAATAGATTTTTTATTTGCCACATTATCTGTAACTGCGCAGCTTCGATAAGAAAAATTGCTTAAGTCCTCAAACCAATTTGATTTAACTTCACTTAAGCTAAAAACACATACTTCAAAACCGTGACTTAGGATTCCCCTAACCCATTTTTGCGTATGAGCAGAATTAATATCCGATAAAATTAGAATTTTATGCATGACCTATTTCCTCGATTAAGTTTTCCAATTCTTTTGTTTGATTTTTGCGATGCAAGGAAAATACCTTATTCTGGTCATAACTTCTTACCATTCGATTACTCCATTGCTCTACAATTTTTGCGATTGCGAATTTTATCTCCTCAATATCATAAAAGTCAACTGAAATACCCGAGTCAAATTCAGCAATTAACTCCGCTGCAACATCACTCTTATCTACTAAAGCCAAAATTGGTTTATTTGCAGAAATATATTCAAATAATTTACCAGTATATACACCTTTTACGCCAGTAGGCGGATGAATTAATAAATTGCAATCTGCTTGAAACATTTCAGTCAAAGCTTCGGAATTATTCTTTTCAGGAACAATCGTTATGTTGCTTTTTATTTCAGCGGGAATATCAAAATTTTGATGTGTACCTAGCAATCTTATTTGCCAAATGCAATTTAACTTTCCTTCATTTTTCATTTCTACGAGTGCCTGAAAAAAGGTGTCTGGTTTTCGTTTTCCATAGAATGTCCCTGCATACAAAAAAGTAAAACAGTCATTAAAATTATTGAGAGGTTTTAAATCATGATCAAAACCATTTCTAATTTCTCTAAACAAAATTTCCTCTCGTATAAAATGCGTTTTAAAATTATTTAAAATAGGAGCACTAACTGTGACTAGTGCATCCGTATATTGTTGAAATTGAGATTCCCAAAACGAAAGCTTAAGCCTATCCTTTTCAGAAATTAAATTATTTGAACTCATTTCATCTCGCATATCAGCAATCCACTTTATGTCTGGATATTTCATTTTGAAATTCATTGCTGCAATATGAGAATCAACTGGTGCAAATGTTGAGATAATACAATCTATTTTTTGTTTGTCATTTATCGATAATAAACGCTTTAGTACAGAATTTGACCACCCAGGATAATCTTCCTTGGAAAAATAGAGAACAATTTTGTTGTTGAGTGATTTTAAATTATGAGTAAACCAATTTTCACCTACTTTTTGACGTCTAACTTGAAATAAACTCGTGCATTTTTCTCTATAAACATTAACTCCATCATATATAGTTTCATTCGGAGCTAAATTGTCATCATTATAAGCAATGACTGTGACATCGTATTTTTCTTTATTCAAATATTTCGCAAATGCGTTTATTCGAAAAGAAGCTACTTTGTTCACTGGATAAAACCAAGCTGCGATTAAAACGATATGTTTTTTATTTCCCACTTATGGATTTAAAATTATGAATTAATTGCCCCAATATCACTTGTGAGTTAAAGTTTTTTTCAACAAACTCCTTACCCGCATTATTGTCTAGCTTTTCTCCTTCTACAAATTGAAGATATAATCTATCAAGTATCATCGCTGCTTCTTCTGATGTACTAGCTTGGAAACAATGTTCAAATTTATATTTATATATTACTTGTTTACCGCGTGCAAGGGATTCTAATATGTAAGTTGAGAGTCCATCATGTTCAGGAATTCTCATACAAACATGCACTTTAGAAAAAACTTCATCCATATTTTTTACCCAACCCAAAGCTTGGACGTTTTGAGGCAATGGATAAAATTTTTCTCCTTTTGTACCCGCTATTAAAAAATTAATATTTGGAAGTAATTTAGCTAATTCTAAATACTCTTTTATCCCATAAAATTCAGGTTTTTCATCAGCGATGTAATTGAGAACTGTGAACTTTTTATTCCTATTTTCTCTTATATAAAATTGATTATCAAAACTTGCAAAATTTTGCACCACAGCATTTATCCCGATCGGCTTTAGTTCTTCTTGAATCCAAGAAACTTCGCAATAATGAATTGCCTTTTGAACATAATCTGAATTAAACGATTTATTTTTATGCGCTTCTATTGCTCTTAAAACATCAGTTCCAACCCAATTCATTATAAATGGAATATTATGTTTTAAAGTTAAATCAAACACTTTACTTTGTGTAATTGAGCCATTAATAGAAAAAACTAAATCTGCTTTTGGAATTAGCCATAACGATCTAATTTTATCCCATTTAGAATAATATGTATTTAAATGAATAAATTTTCCTTCTGTATAAAATTTCTCCAAATTCTTTTGAAGTCTTTCCGCAAAAAGTGGAAGTCCGATTATGATAACAGTAAGTCGTTTATTTTTCATCAAAATCAATACTTGTTTCTTTATCTTTCTGAAG
>JBKCGI010000060.1:0-33244 GCA_046303515.1 Flavobacteriia bacterium
AATTAATTTAGAATTTAGAGCTTCTAGATTTTACTTCTAGAGGTTCACAATTAGATCGAAAACATTTTTTGTTTTTTGTAAATATTTAAAAAACAATTTTGTGTATTTTTGACTTTGAATTAAAATTAATTGCTATGAAATTTTGTATACATTGTGGGATTGAAATATATAAAAATAGTAAATACTGCTCTTCTTGCGGAAAGCCTCAATCTGAAATGGTATCTGGAGTTATAATTGAATCAACAGACTTTAATGATCTTGAGAAAAAAGGTAATTTCACTTTTCTTACCACGCTGGGTATATTAACTTTAGTAGGGTCAATAATTGGTATTTTTCGTGGTCTATTGTATCAATCTTTTGCTTCTATAAATCATTACGGAAATCCTGATTATATTCGTGGGTGGCTTTTTGTTGCAGTAAATATTGGGACTATAGCTGGAGCAATTGTTTTGCTTTTCAAAAAGAAAGCTGGTCTATATATTTATACTTTTTTTCAACTTGTTTATCTATGTTTGATAATTTGGACAACCTCAGTTTATTTTGACAGTAAACACTCTAATATGTTTGCGGTGACAATAGCAATGTTCTTTTTTCTTCCTTCTTTAGCATTTCTGATTATGTATTGGACTAATCCAATTCGACATAATTTTAAATAGTAGCGGAAGATAGAGTAATATTCTACTTGTTAAGAAAATGGTATAAATTTCTTAAGAAGACTTTAAAAAGTCTGTAATAGAAATCTTCCTGAAACCTATATAAATGTATATATTTGCAACCAAATAGTTTCGTAATATGTTTTTAGAATTATGAGAAGAGATGTTTTTCAAGCCATAGCCGACCCAACTCGAAGAGCTATTATACTATTGATTGCAACACATGCTATGACTCCAAATGCAATTGCTGAACATTTTGATTCGAGCCGTCAAGCAGTTTCAAAGCATCTTAAAATTCTTTCTGAATGTGAATTGTTGGAGCAAAAGCAAACAGGAAGGGAAATTTATTATCAATTAGATTTGAGTAAAATGAAGCAAATAGATGTTTGGTTAGAGCAGTTCAGAAAAATGTGGGAAGTCAAATTCAACCAATTGGATGAAGTGTTAAAGCAGTTAAAGTAACTTTATCTCCATTCTTTGTAGATAATATTTCGAAAGAACTTTATCTTTGTAAAAAATATTTTCATGCAACTTCATTACAGAGAAATGGGCGAGGGGCAAGCCTTCGTTATTTTACACGGACTTTTTGGTTACTCGGATAATTGGCAAACGCATGCCAAAAAGTTAGCCGAATATTACCGTGTTATTCTGGTAGATCAGCGTAATCATGGGCATTCCAATTGGAATGAGGAATTTTCGTATGAATTGATGGCTCAAGATTTGAAAGAATTGTGTGATGATTTAAATTTGGAAAACATCATTTTGATGGGGCATTCAATGGGCGGCAAAACGGCTATGGTTTTTGCGCAACAGCACTCTGATTTATTAGATAAAATGATCATTGTAGATATGGGAATAAAAAGATATCCGATGCACCATGAACAAATAATCGCTGGTCTAAAATCCATTGATTTAAATAGTGATATTTCTCGTTCAGCAGCTGAAAATCAATTGGCTGAATACGTCGATTCTTTTGGTGTAAGACAATTTTTATTGAAAAACTTGTATTGGAATGAGCATAAAAAATTAGCTTGGAGGATGAATATTCCTGTTTTGGAAAGAGAAATGGATGAAATCCTAAAGGAAATAGACATCCAAAAAGAGGTTTTTGTTCCAAGTCTTTTTATTAGAGGTGAACAGTCAAATTACATTTTAGATGAAGATTGGGCAGATATTGAAGAGGTTTTTCCTGATTCAAGTTTGATAACCATCCCAAATGCGGGACATTGGGTACATGCTGAAGCACCCAAAGAATTTTTGGATGCAGTATTGAGTTTTTGCTTGCGTTAAACTTTTTCACTATTTTATTGTTCCTTAGTAGATGAAAAAAGCCCTTGTTGTTGGTTCTGGAATTGCGGGTATAGCGAGTGCTATCCGTTTGTGTGTAAAAGGCTTTGATGTTTCAGTTTATGAAGCGAATTCGTATCCAGGAGGAAAATTGACAGCAATTCAGATAGGTGATTTTCATTTTGATGCTGGTCCTTCTTTATTTACAATGCCGCAATATGTGGAAGAATTATTTGAAATCGCAGGAAAAAGTTGTGCTGACTATTTTGAATATGTAAAACATGATACGGCTTGTCATTATTTTTTTGAAGATGGAACTTTTTTGCCCTTCAAATCGGATGTAAATCAAGTTCTGAAGGAAGTTGAGGACACCTTAAATGTGGATTCAAGTAGTTTGAAAAAACATTTTCAGAAAAGTAAATTTATTTATGATAAAACTCATGAAGCTTTTTTAGAAAACTCATTACATAAGACAAAAAATTATTTCTCTAAAGCGGTTTTCAAAGCTTTGACTAATTCTTTTCGCCTCAATATTTTCACCACAATGCACCAAGCGAATGAAAAAGCCTTAAATCATCCCAAGTTAGTGCAGATTTTTGATCGTTTTGCAACATATAATGGCTCAAATCCATATCAAGCACCGGGGATATTAAATATTATTCCTCATTTGGAACATGGTTTTGGTACATTTTTTCCAACAAAAGGAATGCATTCAATTACGCAGTCTTTAGTGAAATTAGCAGAAGATCTGGGTGTTAAATTTCATTTTAATTCGAATGTGACAGAGATTTTACACGATTCCAATAAAGTAACAGGAATAAAGATTGGTGAAGAAAATATTTTAGCTGACCTTGTAATTTGCAATGCAGATATTCGACCAGCGTATCGGTATTTATTGCCTAAACTTAATATTCCTAAACAGGTTAACAAGCAAGAGCCCTCTAGTTCGGCCTTGATTTTTTATTGGGGAATCGATAAGGTCTTTCCTAACTTAGATTTGCACAATATTTTTTTTAGCGAGGATTACAAAAAGGAGTTTGATTATATCTTTGAAAAAAAGCATGTATTTTCTGACCCGACAGTTTATGTGCACATCAGCACTAAGATTGTAAAAAATGATGCGCCAGAGGGAAAAGAATCTTGGTTTGTGATGGTGAATGTTCCTTCAAACGCTGGACAAGATTGGACTCAAATTCGTAATGAGACACGTAAAAATGTACTTCAAAAACTAAGTCGAATTTTGGGGGAAAATATCGAAGATTTAATTTTATGCGAAGAATTTCTCGATCCAATTCGTATCGAAGAAAGAACTTCAAGTTTTGCAGGAGCACTTTATGGTGCAAGTTCAAATGACCGAATGGCAGCTTTTTTTCGTCATCCAAATTTTTCGAAAATAAAAGGCTTGTATTTTGTTGGTGGAAGTGTGCATCCAGGTGGAGGAATTCCCCTCTGTTTGTTGTCCGCTAAAATTGCTTGTGCTGAAGTAAATAGTTAATCTGAATAAAAAATACCTTTAGGTATGTTGCCATTTGTGAAATTAAACCTTATTTTTCCTGGGTAATTTAAAAAAAAATCTGTGCATATGACTTCGTCGCTGCTAACACGGTGTGGCATTAAAAACAATGAATATTTAATTATTGTGGGAGAATAAAGGTAAGCATGTGAAAGTAAATAATGGAAAAGTTATTTAGTAGATATAAACTGTTTAAGATTCTTATGTATTTGGCTGCGTCGATAAATCGAAACTGTCTCCGGTTTCAATTTGGCTTATTTATTTTCATTTTTTAACTGCAAAACAAGAGCTCATTTCAATCGCTTTGTTTTTTGAGAAAATTTCAAAAAATTGCACCAAGATTTGCACCTACTTCAGCGCAGTTGTTTGAATATCAGTTAGAAAAAGGTGGTTTTTCGCGTGAAATCCCTTAGAGCATAACTTTCTTCAATTCCCAAATTATCTTAAAAATAGCTATAATAAATTCTCAGTCTATTTTTTTCTTATTTTTGTGAGATAAAATTTATAAAATGAATAAATTCTTTTTAATCGGTGTTTTAGCATTTTCATTTACCTCTTGTGTGGTAAGTAAAAAGAAGTATGTTGCTTTAAAGGCAGAATTAGAAGCAAATAATGCTAAGTGTAATGAGCAGTTAGCGAAGGCTCAAAATGATTTGTATTTCAATCAAAATCAAGTTACTAAATTAAACAATGACATGATTTTGTTGAACAGTTCTTTGTTGTCTAAAACCGACCAAGTGAACGATTTGAAAGAGCAATTGGCAGATTGTAAAAAATTACGTGATAAACAATTGACTCAAGTAGGAGATTTGACGGTTTTAACGCAAGCTGCAAATGACAATATTAAAGAAACATTGTCTCAATTAGAAAGAAAAGATAAGTACATTACCTTACTCCAAAATGCGAAAACGAAAGCGGATTCAATCAATTTGGCATTAGCTGTTAATTTGAAATCTGTGCTTAAAGAAGGTTTAGATGATAAAGATGTGGATATCAAAGTAGATAAAACGGTTGTTTTCATTAATTTATCAGATAAAGTGCTTTATAAAAGTGGAAGCTCTGAGTTGACAGCACGCGCTGATGAAGTTTTAGCTAAAATTGCTAAGATTATTGAATCTCGTCCAGAATTAGAGGTGATGATTGAAGGTTATACAGATAACGTTCCAATCAAAAATTCTTGTATGGTTGACAATTGGGATTTGAGCGTTAAGAGATCTACTGCTGTTGTAAGAGCTTTACAAACAAAATACAACATCAATCCTAATAGGTTGATTGCAGCTGGTAGGGGAGAATACAATACTTTGGCTCCAAATGATAGTGCCGATAATATGGCTATTAACAGAAGAACAAGAATTATTTTAATGCCAAAGTTGAATGAGTTTTACGACTTGTTAAACCCTAAAAATGTTCCTCAATAAAAAAAAAATAAAAAATTATTAAAAAAAAGGTGTTAATTAAGAATTTATTCGTAATATTGCACCCCCAATTAGGGCTAAATATAGAATTTTAAGAGTCATGGATATCATTAGAGAACTTCAAAAAGAGTTAGTGGAAATGAAAGAATTTCCGAATTTTTCAAGCGGAGATACAGTAACTGTTTCATATAAAATCAAAGAAGGAAATAAAGAGCGTGTTCAGCAATTTCAAGGTGTTGTTTTACAACGTCGTGGTTCTGGTGCAACTGAAACGTTTACAGTTAGAAAAATGTCAGGAAACGTTGGTGTAGAAAGAATTTTCCCTTTAGCTTCTCCTTTTGTTGATCAAATTGTTATCAATAAAAAAGGTGCTGTTCGTCGTGCTCGTATCTTCTACTTTAGAGGTCTTACTGGTAAAGCGGCTCGTATCAAAGAAAAAAGAAGTTTTTCTCGCGCTTAAGAGAGAATTTAGTATATTTAACCCCGATCTTATAATTTTAAGTTCGGGGTTTTTTAGTTTTTAGATTTATGTTTTTTATACTTTCCAAAGCCTTATATTTTTTCATTAATCCTTTTTCTTGGATTTTGATTTTATTGGCTTTTTATTTATTTTTGAAAAATGCAAAATGGAAGCGAATTTCCAAAATCACCCTAGTTTTTTGTTTGGTGTTTTTTTCAAACTCCTTTATTTTTTATGAATTTGAAAGGTTGTGGGAAGTTCATGGAACTCCCGTAAGCAAAGTGAAAAAATACGAAGTTGGCATCGTTTTAGGTGGAATGTTTGAATTTGATAATGATGTTAAACAACTTTCAGTAAGAAGAGGTGCTGATCGCATTTGGCAAGCACTGGCACTCTATAAAAAAGGTAAAATCAAAAAGATTCTGATAACTGGAGGATCAGGATACGTAACAGATCGAGGTCTTAATGAGGCCAAACAATTGAAGCCTTATTTGATTCAAATTGGAATACCTGAAAAGGATATTATAATTGAAATAAATTCAAAAAACACCTATGAAAATGCTGTTGAAACTAAAAAGATTTTGGTAAGGTCTTATCCCCACATAAAAAAATGTTTACTTATTACTTCAGGACAACATATGAGAAGGGCGCGTGCTATTTTCAAAAAAGAAGGATTTGTTTTTGATACTTTTTCTACAGATTTATATACCAGTCCAAAAAGGCATTATTACTGGCATCAGTTTATTGTGCCTGATGTAGAGGTTTTGTTTAATTGGAATGGTTTGATAAAAGAGTGGTTTGGATATATTTCCTATTGGTTTGCCGGATATTTATAATATGGAAAAAATTGAAATATTTACGGATGGTTCCGCTAAAGGTAATCCAGGAAGAGGAGGTTTCGGGGCAATTTTGAGATACAAAGGAAAAGTAAAGGAACTTTCACAAGGTTTCCGACTAACAACCAATAATAGAATGGAGCTTTTGGCTGTGATCGTAGCTTTGGAGAGTTTAAAAACAAATGAAATTCCCGTTAAAATTTATTCCGATTCCAAGTATGTATTAGATTCTATAACAAAAAACTGGATTTTTAATTGGCAAAAAACAGGTTTTAAGGGTAAAAAAAATGCTGACCTCTGGAAGCGATATCTTCTTTTGCATCCGAAATTTAATCTAGAATTTGAATGGGTAAGAGGGCATAATGGTCATCCAGAAAATGAACGTTGTGATTTTTTGGCGGTAAGCGCTTCTGATGTCTCGGTACTACTTGTGGACGAACAATATGAAAGAGAAAATTCTTAATTGAAATTTAAACAAGCCTTCAAGAAAGTATAAATAAGCGGGTGAGGTATTTCTCTTGTAGAGGAAATTTGTGGACAAAACCCACAAGATACAAAGAAATCATGTGATTTTAAACTTATTATTTCTGGCTCTTCAAATTGATTATACCCTTCAATATCCACATCGCTTTCCGTTAAATAAGAAATTAGTTGAGGGTATAGGCTATAGCGTGAACTAGTAAGTTCGACATTACTATGATTTTCGTAAATTTTAATCAGTTCTTTTGAGTGTGGGGTGATTTCCATTCTTTCAAAAGTTTCACCATCAACTAAATTGTCTGATATCAATTTTTCTCCTTGCGCATTTAAATTATTTCGCTGAATGATTACGTCTATCAAAGCACGATAACCTTCTCCAGTAATAAATGTTGGAATATTTTGTTTAGAAATTAAATCAACTGTCCCCGATAGTAAAAACGGATTTTTATAGGGCCCAGGACTAATCCAAATTCCATCAAAATCAGCGAATTGATTTGGTTTAAATTGACAGGCTTCAGCTAACTTTATCCAATAATAACTAATCTCAATTTCGAGAAAATTACTTGCGTGGTCAAGTGCTAAATTTGTGGCATGATGAGTGTTGTAAGTAAAATTATAATCACCAATAATGGCTATTTTTAAATTACTTTTGCTCATCAAAAATTATTTAAATTATGTGTTTAAATTATCTTTTAAACCACCCGTCTAAAACACCGTTATCAATTCGGATAGAGTCAATTACAAGTGGGTTTAGAGTTACAGTTCTGTATAAGTAACATGAGAATTCAACTGTGAATTTTGAATAATCTCCAGTATTATCTGAATCATTTTCGATAGCAGTAAACAATACTGATTGAGGATTAACACTCGTTTCGCTTGATGTCCAAACATTGTTGAAATTATCAGTGTATATAACTTCAAAACCATCTACAGCTCCAGTTGTGTATGGAATTGTCGTAACATCTTTTTTACTTGTAAAAAATGAGTTAAAATCTTCCACTAAAGGTTTTTCAATTGCTCCAGCGTCCCAATAAATACTTCCCAATCCAACTTTCAAGGAACGATTAATTAGGTTTGAAGTCATGTTACAATAATAACTTACAGTTGAAAGCTGTGGTGAAGTCAAAACATATTGCGCCTCAGAAGTTTCTCCGTTAAAACCATCAACATCATCCGTGTATTCTACATAGGTTCCATTTACATTTCCAGTAAAGTGTACTTCTAAATCTACAATGTCAGCAGGTGGTGGAACTACTTCATGTTTGTTACATGCTACAAATAAACTTCCAAGTAGGATTGCGAATGATCCTAAAACTAATTTTGTATTCATCTTCATAGTATTTCTTTTTCTTAAAAAAGTATTCAAATTTATAAATAAATATTCAATTTTTATACTTTTGACTAAACTATAAACGAAAAAAAAATCAAATGGTTGTATTTAAGCTCTAATTTCTTTGTGGAAATGGTTGAATTGGTATTCAGATACCCAAGCATTATTTAGTTTAACATCTTTTAATTCAAGTAAATAAATTGTTGTGTGCTCATCTATTTGAGTAATTTTTAGCAAGGTATAAATATCAAATTCTGGATTTGAATATTGTATGCTTCCCATAATTTTATTCAATTCTGAATGAGTTATTTGGAAAATAGATTCTAATTTAGCGTTGTTTCTAATTGTTTCGATGCTCATTAAAACATCTAAAGCATCAATTTGAAATTCGATTTTTGTAAGTTCATTTAAGTGATAAATTGTTCCCATGTCGTTTAATTTTGAGCAAAAGCGTGAGATTGCTTCGCTAAGTTGATGCAAAGCTAGGGTGAGCAGAACGTAATCTATTTACGTACTAAAATTATTCTTAAAAAAAATATTTATTTCACAAATTAATAGCTAACTTGCGTGCCAAAATAATAACGATGAAATACGATAGAATACCAAAAGCCTTGTTTGAAAAAAATAGAGAAAAATTTTCTAAGCAAATGAAAAATAATTGCTTAGCAGTTTTTAACTCAAATGATATTTATCCAATTAGTGCCGATAGTACCATTCCATTTCATCAGCACAGAGATATTTTTTATTTATCGGGAGTGGATCAGGAGGAAAGTGTTTTGGTAATTTTTCCTTCTTGTTCAAACGAAAATCATAGAGAAATTTTATTTCTTAAAGAAACAAGTGATTTAATTGCAATTTGGGAAGGTGAAAAGTTAAATAAAGATCAAGCTTTTGAAGTATCAGGAATCAAAACGGTATATTGGTTAAATCAATTTGATACCATATTTAAAACCTTGATGGCTGAGGCAGAAGGTGTCTATTATAATACGAATGAACATTTAAGGGCAAATACTGAGGTCGAAACAAGAGAAGATAGATTCGTGAAAAAGTACAAAGATTTGTTTCCAGCACATTCAGTTCACAAAAGCGCTCCTATTTTACATCAAATTCGCTCTATCAAAGAACAAATTGAATTAGATTTAATGCAAAAGGCTTGTGATATTACCCACAAGGGGATTAATAGGTTGTTGAAATTTATCAAACCGGGAGTTTGGGAATATGAAATTGAAGCTGAATTGGCTCACGAATTTTTAATTAATAGATCCAAAGGTTTTGCCTATACACCAATTGTTGCCTCCGGATCAAATGCATGTGTTTTACATTATATCGAGAATAATAAGCAATGTTTTGATGGTGACGTTATTTTACTCGATGTTGGAGCGGAATACGCGAATTACTCTTCAGATTTGACAAGATGTTTACCTGTGAATGGTCGATTTACCCTAAGACAAAAAGAAGTTTACAATGCGGTTTTACACGTTAAAAAAGAGGCTGAAAAAATGCTTGTTCCTGGTACCATAATGGCTGAATATCATAAGGAAGTTGGCAGAATAATGGAAAGTGAATTAATTAAATTGAAATTAATTGATTCAACTGATATTAAAAATCAAAAGGCAGATTGGCCAGCGTATAAAAAATATTTCATGCACGGGACATCACACTTTTTAGGTCTTGACAC
Source organism: Flavobacteriia bacterium (assembly GCA_046303515.1). GTDB lineage: Bacteria > Bacteroidota > Bacteroidia > Flavobacteriales_D > Crocinitomicaceae > M2408. The sequence continues at coordinate 9,653 of JBKCGI010000060.1, forward strand.
GCATGACGTTGGTTTATGGAATCAGCCAATAAGTGAAGGAATGGTCTTCACATGTGAACCGGGAATCTATATTCCAGAAGAGAATTTAGGTATTCGCTTGGAAGATGATTTGGTGGTAACTAATTCTGGTAAACCATTCAATTTGATGAGAGATATTCCAATTGAAGCGGAAGAAATTGAGTCAATAATGAATAGTTAATGTTTTTTTATACTACTCGAGGGCAAGGTAGACCTGTACTTTTTATTCATGGCTTTTTAGAATCTTCTACGATGTGGACAGATTTTATTAATGAGCAATTTGATCATAAGTTTCAATCGATTTGTATTGATCTACCTGGTCATGGAAATTCTGCTTTAAATAAAGAATATACTAATCTAAAGGAAATTGCATGTGATATTTACACTTTTCTGAGTGAAAAAGGAATAGTTGAATATGATATAGTTGGTCACTCACTTGGCGGATACATTGCAATTGAGTTGCATAAATTGCTTTCAAAAGAATGTAAGTTAATTTTATTTCATTCAAATTTTTGGGAAGATGAATTAGAGCGAAAGGAAAATCGCAATAGAGTAATAGAGGTAGTTCAAGAGAATAAAGCTTTGTTTGTGCGGCAAGCTATTCCAAATCTATTTTCTGAAGAATTTCGTCAGGAATCATTTGTTTCCGAATTGATAGAAGAAGCAAAAAAAATCAGCGCAAAAACAATTATTCTTTACTCAAAACTAATGCGAGATAGACCGAGTAACGAAATGTATGTTAAGGAATTAAGAACAAATTTTTTATTTATTCAAGGACTTAATGATCAAATAATCCCCTTTCAACTTGCTAACATCTATTTAAATGATATTAATTTTAAAATCACAAATGCAGGTCATATGGGGCATTTCGAAGCAAGAGTAGAAGAAATTAATATTATTTTTAATTTTTTTTAAAATTTCTCCAACCAAATTTAATTTCAAACGTTTTTTTAGTGTAACCTTGCATCAAATGAAATTTTTATTAATTTTACGGTGCAAAAATTAAAAAATAATTATGAAAAAAATTTATTTTACAGTATTCTCTTTAGCATTTGGTCTTTCCTTGACTGCACAAGTGTCAAAGGTGAATAAATCACTTGCTCCAAAAGGTGCTTTTGATAAAAAAATGACAATTGGTGACAAAATTGAGCACCAAACAATTGTGAGAGAAAAAACAACTTTTTACACAAATGATTTTTCTAACCCTGGAGATTGGGCAATTGGAAACAATGCAACTGGTGCAGGAGCTTCTGACAACTGGGTAATTGGTACTGCTGGTCCTGCTGGTGGATTTGCTATTGATGCTATCGTTTCAACATCTGCTGCTAATGGTTTTGCATTATTTGATTCAGATTTGTTGTGTTCAGGTGATCAATCTGCTTGGATTGGTAACTCAGTTCCTGTTAACTGTTCAGGTCAATCTACTGTTGCAATTGAATTTGAAAGTTTCTACAGAAAATTCAACGATTCAGTTTATGTACAAGTAAGTACAGATAATACAAACTGGACAAACTTTAATGCTTATCCATCTTACGGAAATAATGATATTTCTCCTTCTAATCCTGAGTTAGTAGCGATCAATATTTCATCTGTAGCTGCAAATCAAGCAACTGTTTATTTCAGATTTTTATTCTGGAGTGATGCAGTAAATGGAGGTGACGGATGTGGTTACGCTTGGATGGTTGATGATGTTTCTTTAAGAAATGTTGATAACAATGATTTAGTGTTGAATAAATTGTTCTGGGGAACTTTAGGTTCTTGGGGTGCAAGATTACCTTACACAAAAGTACCTGCTGACCAAATTCAACCAGTTTCTTTTGGAGGAATTGTAACTAACGCTGGTGCTCTTGCACAAAATGATATCGTTTTTACAGCTACTGCAACAGGATATAATGGAACTAGTTCAGCTACAGCTTTAGCTTCTGCTGCTTCTGATACATTAGAGTGTTTGACGCAATTAACTGTACCAAGTGCTTTAGGAACAACTTCTGTTGCTTTTAACGTAATTTCTTCTGCTACGGATGCAAGTCCAGCAGACAACAGTTTGCCTGCTCAAGGAATTGAGGTAACTAACGGAGTATATGCTCGTGATTTAGGTGTAATCGAAGGTGGTTCTTACAACCAAGGTAATGCATTCGAAGTAGGAAATATTTTTGACATCTTTTCTACAACTCAAGCGTTAAGTGTAACTTTCGTACCAACTGCAACTGCAGTAGCTGGAGCACAAGTATATGTAAGAGTATATGGTGGAGGTTTGAATTTCTATGAGGAATCAAATTCTTACACATTATTGGATACAGATTTAGGAAATCCAGTTACTTTGCAATTAAACAGTGCAGTTGATTTGATCGCAGATTCATCTTATTGTATCGTTGTTGGTTCTTTCGGTGACGGAGGTAATTCAAATGATTTAGTTGTTGCTACTTCTGGAGAGTCTGAAGCTCAAACTTCTTTTTACTTAGATGGAACTGATGGAACTTGGTACTATACAACTGCAACTCCTATCGTTAGATTGAACATTACTCCAACAAGTGTTGGTCTTGCTGAAAATGCAAATGTTGCTTCTTTTGGTGTTTATCCAAACCCTGCAAAAGAAAATGTAACAATTTCTTTCGACTTGAAAAACGAAACAGCTGCTAAAGTTCAAATTACTGATTTAGCTGGTAAAGAAGTTTATGCTTCTAACTTAGGTAACAAAGCTGGTAAAAATTCAGTTTCAGTTAACACTAACACTTTTGCTAACGGAATTTACGTAGTAAACTTCATTACAAACAATGGTGTTGTTACTGAGAAATTAGTTATCAATAAATAATATTCTTTAGAGTTTTACTCTAAGTAATAAATATTTTATAGAAACCATCAGTCATTTGACTGGTGGTTTTTTTTGTTCCAAAGTTTTGTTATTTTTGTCGAAAATTAAAGAAGATGAAAGCATACGTTTTTCCGGGTCAAGGTGCCCAATTCTCAGGAATGGGAAAAGATATTTACGATAAATCAGATTTAGCAAAAGAAATGTTTGCTAAAGCAAATGAAATATTAGGTTTTAACATTCAACAAACGATGTTCGAAGGAACGGATGAAGAATTGAAACAAACCAAAGTGACACAACCTGCTATATTTTTACATTCTACTATTTTGGCAGCTTGTTTAGGTAAGGAATTTAAACCAGATATGGTTGCTGGACATTCTTTGGGTGAAATTTCTGCTTTAGTGGCAAACAAAACCTTGAAATTCGAAGATGGACTTAAATTGGTTTACAAACGTGCTTTAGCAATGCAAGCTGCTTGTGAGGCTGTTCCTTCAACTATGGCTGCCATCTTAGGATTGGAAGACGAAGTTGTTGAGAAAATTTGTGCTGAAATAAATGGAGTAGTGGTAGCAGCAAATTACAACTGTCCTGGACAATTGGTTATTTCTGGAAGTATTCCTGCAGTTGAAGAAGCTTGTGCAAAATTAACGGAAGCTGGAGCGAAAAGAGCTTTGGTTTTACCAGTTGGTGGGGCGTTTCATTCTCCTTTGATGGAACCAGCACGTGAAGAATTGGCTGCAGCAATCGAAGCAACTGAATTTTCAGCACCGATTTGCCCAGTTTATCAAAACGTAACTGCTTCTGCGGTTTCAGATCCAAATGAAATTAAAAAGAATTTGATCGTGCAATTAACTGCGCCTGTAAGATGGACACAAACAATGAACCAAATGATAGCTGACGGAGCGTCTGAAGTGATTGAAGTTGGTCCTGGCAAAGTATTGCAAGGTTTGTTTAAAAAGGTTGACAGAGCCTTTCCTTGTTCTTCTGCGGAGATATAAGATTGGATTTTTAGATATTTAGATTGTTGGATTGTTAGAATTTAGTCCAATAATCTAAATATCGAACCTTCGAACAATCTGGAATGCGTTGCTTATTTTGCTTTCAAATACTCCCTCACATCTAACAAAAAATCAATATCCTCCTCCAATTTATTTCCAATTACCAATACATTTGCTCGAGATTTTTTGAATTCCTCTAGTTTTTCAGTGTCCCGAATTCCACCACCAACTATGATTGGTAGGTCGGTATATTTTCTTAATTCAGAAATAAATTCTGTTGGAACACAATCTTTAGCACCACTTCCTGCATCAAAATAGATTACCTTTTTTCCTTGTAGAATCGCTGCAAGTGCTGTACTGATGGCAATATTTGTTTGTTCTCGTGGAATGGGTGTTGTTTGAGAAACGTAAGCAACCGAACTTTTTGTTCCACCGTCAACTAAAATATATGCTGTTGGCATGACTTCAATTCCGAGATTGAAAACTTCTAAAGCACTGTTTACATGATGTGTAATCAAGAAATCAGGATTGCGTCCAGAAACCAAACTCAAATACAATAATCCATCCGCTTCTTCTGAAAGTTGATGACTTCCACCTGGGAAAATGATTACTGGAATTGGAGTGTGTTTTTTCAATATGGAAACACAGTTTTCTAAATCTTTTCGAGAAACAGTACTTCCACCAACAAAAAAATAGTTTATTTGGGCAAAGGTGGCTTTTTCAACCAATTGGACGATGTCTTTTTCAAGCTTGGTTTTGTCAGGATCAAGCAATACCGCAATTTGTCCAAAGTTGGATGAAAACTGATTTATTAACTTAGATTCCTGCATATTCAACTGCTTTAGAATTGATTGTAATGATGTAATTTTTAAACTTTAGTGCTTCCAAATTCGTGGACAAAATCTCCGTTGGATTGTTGATTTGTGCCTTCGCTTTTTGCTCTTTGTAATCTAAAAGTACTAAATCTTTTTTAAAATCGATCAATTTTCGACCAGCTAATTTGTAAAGCGTTTCTTTCATCGACCATGATGTAATCAATTCTTCTGCACTTTGTAAGTCAAAAAAGCTTTGTTCAGTTGGGGTTAAAAATTTACTATAAATCTTTAAAACCTTAGTGTGAATGGCTTCAATATCAAAACCAATTGCAAAATCTTTGTTGTTTGCAATTCCCACCAAATTTTGAGCATGACTGATGGAAATATATCCTTCTTGTTCTAGAAAAGGCGCACCATGATCCAAATATTTGATTTCATCGTAACCAAAAATCTCGTGTTTTAAATAGCGCGTTGCTACAAATTCTTGCTGTCTTTTCAAGTTATTGAAGCCAAAATAACGTTCTTGCTCTACAGTTGTAAGTTTATCCAGAAATTTTTCTGGCTGAAAATCATTTGAAAACTCTAGTAAATAGAGTTTGCTGTTTCCTTGAGAAAGTTCGTGAAATTGCATATTAAGTCTTACAACGAATCAAATCGTCATAATGTCTTTTTCTTTTGCATCAACGATATCGTCTACTTTTTTAATGGCTGCGTTTGTATAGTTTTGGATTTGACCTTCTGCATCTTTAACCATGTCTTCAGAAAGTCCATCATTTTTCAAACTTTTCACCATATCCAAAGCATCTTTTCTGTTATTTCTTACAGCAACTTTTGCATGTTCACCTTCAGCTTTTGCTTTTTTTACTAAATCACGACGACGTTCTTCTGTAAGTGGTGGTACTGAAATAATAAGAATTTCACCATTATTTTGTGGAGCGAATCCTAAATTCGAATTGATAATTCCTTTAGCAATGTCATTTAAAGTTGATCTTTCGAATGGCTGAACAGTAATTGTTCTCGCATCACTTGTAGAAATATTGGCAACTTGTGTAATCGGAGTTGGCATTCCGTAATATTCAACCATCACGCCTTGTAGCATTGAAGGTGTAGCTTTTCCAGCTCTAACTTTTTGTAGTTCAGATTCTAAGTGAGAAAGTGATTTTGAATTTGAATCTTTCAATTCATCGTAAATCATTTGAAGTTCTTCCGTCATTTTATTGAATTTTGCGCAAATGCGTTAGTACGCTTTGCTTAGTTGATCAAAAATTAAATGTTATTTGTTACAATTGTTCCAACTTTTTCTCCGTCCATTAATTTTTTCAAATTTCCTGGAGTATCCATATCAAAAACAATGATTGGCAAGTTGTTTTCGTTACATAAAGTAAAGGCAGTCATATCCATGATTTTTAAGCCTTTTTTGTAAACGTCATCGAATGAAATTGTCTCGTATTTTGTTGCTGTTGGGTCTTTGAATGGGTCAGCAGTGTAAATTCCATCTACACGAGTTCCTTTCAAGATTACGTCAGCATTGATTTCAATTGCTCTAAGTGATGCAGCTGAATCTGTTGTGAAATAAGGATTTCCTGTTCCAGCTCCAAAGATTACAACACGCCCTTTTTCAAGGTGACGAACTGCTCTACGGCGTACAAAAGGTTCAGAAATTTCTTTCATTTCAATTGCGGATTGCAAACGCGTGTAAACTCCAATTGATTCCAATGCAGCTTGAAGTGCCATGCTGTTAATCATTGTTGCCAACATACCCATGTAATCACCATGTGTTCTGTCCATACCACCTTCTTCGGCTTGTACACCTCTAAAAATGTTACCACCACCGATAACGATAGCTACTTGAACACCTGATTCGCAAATTTCTTTGATTTGTTTTGCATAAGAATTGATTCTGTTGTTATCAATCCCAAATTGCTTGTCACCCATTAGTGACTCACCGCTTAATTTAAGCAATATTCGTTTGTATCTCATTTAAACTCAACTTAAAAGTCGAGTGTAAAAATAGCAATTTTATTTCAAAATTGAGAGTGAAAGTTTGAAATAAATTTTATTTGAAACCTTCAATCTCAATATCTAGTTGATAAAGGTTTTTAATCCAACCACTTATCGTTTTTAATTTCGCCCAAAACATTTACTTGTTTTGTTCTTTTATATTCTTCTGCTGCAACAAGCATTTGCTCACGTGTATCTCTTCTTACGAACACTGCACCTGAACCAGCGTTTTTTACTTCAATGTAAAAACCGTCTCTCAATCTTGCTGGTTTTGTCGCTGGACGTCCCATATTTTGTGTTTTTTAATGTTAATTATTTAGAATGATTATAAATATAACACTTTTTTCTAAATAATGTTGTGTATTTGTGAAAATTTAACAAAAATAAAAAAGGCCGTCTCATAGTGAAACAGCCATAATATTGTTAAAGTCTACCAAATTAACGTTTGTGGTTTGCTTCGCTAGAAACAGTTAATTTTTTTCTTCCTTTACGGCGACGAGCAGCCAATACTTTACGACCATTCTTTGTTGCCATACGACTGCGGAAACCGTGCTTATTTTTTCTCTTTCTAACAGAGGGTTGAAACGTTCTTTTCATGACTAATTATTCTTTTTATTGCGTTTTTTCTCAAAAATTCGGATTGCAAAGGTAGATATAATTTCCAAAAAAACAAGTAGTTTTCCAAAAAAAGTTTAATTTTCTTAAAACTTATTGAAAGATAGCGTGTTTTAGTATTTTTGCACCTCCAAATGTAATACAAATTTTCGCATTATGCTTCGTCCCAAAAAAGAGAAAAAAGAAAAAGTCAAATTAACCAAAGAAGGCATTCAAAAGGCCAAAGGGATTTTTAAATATCTCAAACCTTATTCATTTTCCTTTGCAATTGGCTGGGTATTTTTGATTTTGTCCACTTCGGCGGGTTTACTTTTTCCGATTTTGTTGGGGAAATTATTAGGTGGTACGGAAAAAATAAAATCTACTGAAGATGCAATCAAAGTGATTTCTTTTGAAAACATCAATCAAGTTGCTTTGGGCTTGTTTATCTTATTTGCAGCCCAAGCGGTTTTTTCGTTTTTCAGGGTGATCATTTTTACCAATGTGACAGAAAACGCGCTTCGTGATATTCGTCGTGATGCTTTTTCACGTTTGATTTACATGCCAATGGACTTTTTTAACCGGAATACGGTTGGTGAATTGACATCTCGTTTGGCCTCTGATATTACACAAGTTCAAGAAACGATGCGCACCACTATTGCTGAGTTTTTCAGGCAAATTGTTATGATTGTTGGTGGAATTATTTTCTTGATGTTGATTTCTTGGAAATTGTCTTTGATCATGGTAGCAACCGTTCCAGTAATGGCGATTGTAGCGGTAGTTTTTGGTAAGTTTATTCGTAAACTTTCTAAAATTGCACAAGACGAAACCGCACAATCTAATGTTGTTGTGGAAGAAAGTTTAACTGGAATTTCAAATGTGAAAGCCTTTACAAACGAAATATTTTCAATTTTAAAATACGGAAAACGCATTGAAGAAATTCGAAAATTGAACATCAAAAGTGGTTTGTGGCGAGGAGTTTTTGCTTCTTTCATTATTTTTTGTTTGTTTGGAGCAATCGTTTTTATCATTTGGCAAGGAATGTTGATGACTCAGGGCGCTAATCCTGAAATTTCGAGTACGGATTTTAATACGTTTATTTTGTTTACAATTATGATGGGTGCGTCGGTTGGTTCACTTCCTGAATTATACGCCAGTATTCAAAAGGCGATTGGCTCAACGGAAAATTTAATGACCATCATTCAAACGGAAAATGAAAAAGAGTTGATGAAAGGAAAAGAAAAACCTGTACTTTCTGGTAAAGTTACTTTCGAAAATGTGAAATTCCACTATCCGCAGCGAGCAGATGTTGAAGTTTTGAAAGGATTGTCTATTCATGCTGAACCCAATGATACAATTGCTTTGGTTGGATCATCAGGCGCAGGAAAATCGACCATTGCTTCTCTTTTATTGCGTTATTTTGAAACGACATCTGGTGAGATTTCTTTCGACGGAATTAATGTAAAAGATATTGATGTTGAACATTTGCGTACCTCCATGGCCTTGGTTCCACAAGAGGTTATATTATTTGGTGGTTCCATTCGAGAAAATATAGCTTACGGAAAACCTGATGCGAGTAAAGAAGAAATTGAATTGGCAGCGCAACAAGCAAATGCTTTAGAGTTCATTAATTCTTTTCCAGAGGGATTTGAAACGCAAGTGGGCGACAGAGGAATTCAGCTTTCTGGTGGACAAAAACAGCGTATTGCTATTGCCCGAGCCTTGTTGAAAAATCCTACCATTTTGATTTTAGATGAAGCTACTTCCGCACTCGATTCTGAAAGCGAAAAATTGGTTCAAGATGCGCTAGAACGTTTGATGCAGGGAAGAACATCTTTTGTGATTGCACATCGCTTGTCGACCATTCGAAATGCAGATAAAATTTATGTATTAGAAAACGGAAAGATTGCCGAAGAAGGGAAACACAGTGATTTGATTACAATTCCTGATGGGATTTATGCTTCCTTGGTGAATTTGCAGATGAATGTTTAATTATTCTCCCGTTTTCAACTCATTTAAAAACAATTGATTTTTACCATTTCCATCTTTGATGGATATTGATTGACGCCCCTTGTTTGCTTTAAAAACGGCATTTAAATTCAGTTTTTTGCCATTTGAAAGTAGTTTGTATGATTTTGATTTTTCATCATAAACTCCAACACCACTATATTCGTCTCCTATTTTTTCCTGATAAAAAAATGTGAACGCATATTCTTCATTTTCTAAAATTTGCGGTAATTCTTCAGGGCTAAAAAAGTCTGAATTAAAAGGCTCAATGCCATAAAATAGACTTTTATCACTATTTTGATAAGTTGTGAAAAACTGTTTGTCCAATTGAGCAAAAATTCCGTTGGAGAAACAGAAAGATAAGCAGATGAAGAGTATTTTGCGCATAGTTAATTTGTATTATTTTCTAAAATTTCTTTTCTTAGTTTGTTCAACTCCAAAATTCGTGCCTTTTTACCTCCTTGACGAATGTTTTTTGCTGTATCCGTGTAATATTCATGTTTGTTTTCAAGGAAATTGAGTTGAAATTCAATCCATTCTATTTCTGTCATAAAGATGTTGTAATTCTCCATTTCTTCACGCAGTTTTTTGGCTACATGGTAGTAGTCAGCTCTGCCAAGATAATCGTGGTCGGCGTCGCACATGATTTTTTCTAATAGATTTTTAGGTTTGTTTGCACTTTTTGTTGCCTCAATGATGTCAGTTACGGTTTTTAATTCATGTTCATCATATCCGAAGTATGGTAATAGATTTTGTGCCATTTTAATAGCATAATCCTCGTTATGGTCGTATTGTGCCAAAAAACCTGCATCATGGTAATAAACCGCGGTCCTCAAAAGCATTATTTCATGTTCAGAAATACCTTCTAATTTTGCAAAACGAATGGCAGCTTTTTCAACGTTAGTGGTGTGATTTATATCGTGGTAAACCAAATCTTCAGGGAGCAGTGATTTCAAACGATTGAGAATATCCTTGCGCATGTGGTCAAAATCGGTTCCTGGGAGTTCACATTTTTTGAGTAAATCGGTATTGGCAATTTTACCTTCACCATACAAACAATGTTCTAATTTTAAGCGGTTTAATTGGTCCATTTCGATTAATCCGCCTCTTTTTTTGATTTCTACTTGACCAGCGTTACTTAAATCAAAATAGTTATTCACTTTATCAGAAACATTTTTGGTGATGTAAATTGAATCTGATTTTGCTGACTGTTCAGCTCTTGAAGCAATGTTAACGGTGTCTCCCCAAACGTCAAAACTGTATTTTTTCGATCCAATTACTCCAGCTACCAAAGGTCCGGCATGGATGCCAATCCTGATTTCCCAATAATCTTTCTGCAAAGCCTTAGCAACATCTCTTTCGTTGTGCATGAAATCACGCATTTCTAAAGCGGCCAAACAGGCTCTAATTTCTGGAAAATTAAGTGTTTCAGTTACACCAGCGATTGCCATGTAGGAATCTCCAATTGTTTTTATTTTTTCTAATTTGTATCGGTTGGTGATTTCGTCGAATTTGGTAAAATAAGATTCCAATTTTTTCAACAATTTCATCGGATTGATCGATTTTGCTTTGTTAGAGAAATTGACAAAATCGGTAAATAAAACCACTCCGTTTTCAATTCTTTTAGGAGAAAATTTCCCAACAGTATTTAAATCTTCCAATACTTTTTCTGGGAAAATATTTGAAAGCAACTGTCTAATTCTTAAGTCTTTGTAGTAAAGAGACTTGTAGATTTCAATTTTAGCTTTTACTAAGTTTGGGTTAAAAGGTAAGGTTAAAAAGTCAATTGCACCTTCGTTTAATCCTGTTACAATATGATTTGTAGCGTTTGTGTTTTGCGTTAAAACTACTTTGTAAACATTTCTAAAACGATCATCTTTTTTGATTTCAGAAAGAAATTTTACACCGCCAAAATCTGGCTTATCAATATTAACGATAATAATTCCAATTTCTTTTTGATGTACAATCTGAAAAGCTTCAAAGGTTGAATTTGCAAGTAAAACATTATTCCCGCCGCCATTTAATATTTCTTTTAAACCTCTTTGATTTATGAGGTTGTCGTCAGCGATTAGGATGTTTATAAAATGTTCCATTCTTGAAATTAACGAAATAAAAATACGAATATTTTATTAAATAGCGTATTAAAAATGTAAAATCATAAATTTATTTCGCAGTCAAATAAATTCGCTAATTTTTGTAAGACATTATCAACGACAGCATCTGGACAAGAAGCTCCTGATGTAATTGCAATTTTTATTTTTTCTTTTTCGCTTGGGAAAATATTTGTCTTGTTTTCTAAAGCCTTTGAATGAATATTGAAGCTTTCAACTTCGTTTAGGTTTTTGATTTCATGTTCTGAATTGATGAAATAAGTTGGGAATTTTGTTTCCAATAATTCAACCAAATGCGTTGTATTAGAACTGTTGTATCCACCAATTACAAATGCTAAATCAGCATCTGATTCCATCAAACCATATGTTGCTGATTGGTTGTCGTTTGTGGCGTAACATAAGGTGTCTCTCGTATCTGCAATGTGATTTTTAATATTTTCTGTTCCAAAACGATTTTCCATTGCCTTGTAAATTGCCTCTGTAATTTCTTGTGTTTCTGAAGCTAACATGGTTGTTTGATTCACAACGCCTACTTTTTGTAAATCTTTTTCAACATCAAAGCCAGTTGAAAACTTACCTGCAAATACGTCATAAAATTCAGACAAAACTCTTTTGTTTTCAATGAAATCACACAAAACCAATGCTTCACTCATATCTTTAATTACTAGTGATGGAGTGTTATTTGAACTATGAGAAAAAGTTGCTCTAGTTTCTTCGTGGTCGTGTTTTCCGTGAATGATTATGGTGTGATTTTCCTGACCTAATTTTTCTGAACGATTCCAAACTTTCTCGACAAAAGGGCAAGTCGTATTGTATGATTTTACATCAACACCAATTTCTTTTAGAATATTTTCGGTTTCTAAGGTTGTTCCAAAGGCTGGAATAATAACTACATCTTCTGCCTTGATTTTATCCCAAGGAATTAATTGTTTGCCATGTGTATCTTGAATAAAATCTAAGCCATAGGATTGTAAATCTTCATTTACACCAGGGTTATGAATCATTTGACTAAGCAAATAGATTTTTTTTCCGGGGTTTTCATGAATCGCTCTATAAGCAATTTCAATAGCATTTTCGACACCGTAGCAAAAACCAAAATGGCGGGCAATCAAAAATTCGATTTTTCCAAGATCTAAAATGGAAGGAGAAAAATCTTTTTTACGCGGATCTTCTGCTTTGCGTTTTGCCTTAACTTGTGAAATAATTGGTGAACGATATGCTTCAGGAATATTGAATTGTTTCATGAAATGGTGTAATTATTTAAATCTAAACAAAAGATTTACAATTTAGTTTGTAAAAGTAAGTATTTAGTACAAAAATAAAAAACACTTCTTATTTCTCAGGATGAACAATGTGCAAAAATCCGTGAATGGTGTACTTTAATTTTTCTTTTTCGTTGTACTCATACTTGTCATCGTAGGGAATAACTTTGTAAAAATAAACACCATCGTTTAAAAAATTACCCTTGCTATCCGTGCCATTCCAATTATTGAGGTATTTTTCATTTTCGTAAACAACATTTCCCCAACGATTCAAGACAATCAATTCTACTTGGTCAAAATCTTCCAAATTTTTGATGATAAAAAATTCATTGATATTATCGAGATTTGTTGTGATTATGTTTGGCACAACCAGTGGACACTGATTATAGAGATTAATGGTATTTAATGTTAGAGACTTAGCACAAGCATCTGTCACGGTCAAATTGAGTAAATTATCTTGTGGTACAAAAAATGAATTCGGAATTGTAATGGAGTTGTTATTGTTGAAACTATTTTGATTCCAATTAAATGAATAGGGCGGAAGTCCTTCAGAAATTATTACACTGTAGTTGTAATTACTCCATTCTTCATCACACACTTCAATGTAATCGTCATATGTTGAGGTTAATGCATTGTAATTGTTAATATTCAAAGAAGCGGTGGTGGTATCTTTATCTGTAGGGTCGCATGGATTTGTTATAATAATTTCAATGTTAACCGTTTCCACATCCTCATTGATATTGTCAAGAATTGACACTAAACTTATCGTATCAGAGAATACATTTGGCGCCATGGTTTTTTGATTGGGAATGAGGTTATAATCTGAACCATTTGTAGCTGTTCCTGTCATATTTATTTCCAAAAGGAGGCTAGAGTCTGCAATGGTTCTAGAAATAACAAAGGACGCAGAAGAACAAGCTTCAATTTGATCTAAAGTTCCTATGATATCAATTTCCACGGGAGGAATAATGTCGCAAGTTACAACTCGATAGCCAAAGGTTCTAGATTTTGTGCTGATTACAACACCGTTCCGCCATTCGCTAACTTCTACTGCCAAAACAAAATTTCCAATTAAATTTGGAATAAAAGTTAGTAATCCAGTAATGGGGTCTATTTGAACTGTTGAATTTGCACCAAAAGGTTCATTGATTGAAAAACCTGTTTCCCAGGTATTCATTGGGAAAGGTGGGTTTGGCTCTGGATCTGGTATTGGATTGACTCCATCTCCACCACTAAAAGGTGTTACAATTGTATAAGACAGTGAATCACCATCGGGATCTGTTGCCAAATGGTTAAAATCTAAAGTTTGATTGGCACATAAAATAAGCGGTGGATAATTGACATATCTCGGATTTGAATTTATTGTTGTAGAAGGAGGTATAAACGATGTAATAGTAATTCCATTGTCGCCTGGATTCAATATATTTAAAATGCTATTTGACCAACAACATCTGGAATATGCAATAATGTAGCCTGTTGGACTATCAGGTAGATTAATAATACTTGAGTAAAAACCCAATTGAACACAGAAATCTGATGGTGGAATAATACAAGCTGAAGTTGAAACGTAAGGAAGTGTATCATCACTTATGATATCAAAATCAAAAACATCAAAAATTGTTCCATCAGCATTAAAAACTGTGAATTGAAGGGGGTCATCGAAGGCTGCTTGACCGTTAAAACAATCCCGGTAAACTTCTAGCGTCACGCGATAATCCCCATTCCCTAAGCGGTCATAATAGATTTCTCCGCCTATGATATGTGTTGCGAAGGAATTGATCGCACTAAATAAAAATAGAATTAATGTAAGGTTTTTCAAAATGTTTTTTTTTCAAACATATGAATAATAAATGAAAAATAGACTAAAACTTTTTAAAATCTAATAAATAGTATTAATCAAATAAATCTGAGGAAAGATACTTGTCTCCTCTGTCACAGATGATGCAAACTACAACGCCATTTTTCAAATTAGGAATAATTTTCATAGCGGTAGCCACTGAACCACCACTGCTCATACCTCCAAATACACCTTCTTCTTTGGCAAGACGTTTTGTCATCTCTCGCGCTTCCGCCTCAGTAATTTCAATAATTTGATCTACTCTTGATTTATCAAATATTTTTGGAAGATATTCCTCTGGCCATTTTCTTATTCCTGGTATTTTGGAATTATCAGATGGTTGTGCACCAATAATTTGGATATCAGCGTTTTTCTCTTTTAAGTAACGTGAAACACCCATTATTGTACCTGTAGTTCCCATTGCTGAAACAAAATGAGTTACCTTACCGTCTGTATCCTTGTATATTTCTGGGCCAGTAGTTTTGTAATGCATTTCAGGATTGTTGGGATTTGAAAATTGATCTAACATAAAAAATCCATCTGTTTCGACTTTTTTCTTCGCATAGTCAATAGAAGCTTCCATACCTCCGCTCGCTGGTGTTAAAGTAACAGTAGCACCGAATGCTCTCATTGTTTGAACGCGCTCTTTGGTTGAATTTTCAGGCATGACTAATTCAATTTTAATTTCGAACAAATTGGCAATCATGGCAAGAGCAATTCCTGTATTTCCGCTTGTAGCTTCTATTAATGTTGTGTTTTTATTTATTAAATTAGCATCTAAAGCACCTTTAATTAAGCCATATGCGGCTCTATCTTTAACACTTCCTCCGGGGTTATGGCCTTCTAGTTTTGCGAATAATTTTACATTCGGATTTGGATTAATATTTTTTAATTCAACTAATGGAGTGTTTCCGATAAAATTTAAAAGATTAGCCATTTTTTTTATTTTTTTTAATTACAGTTTGTGTTTTGTGGTAAACAATTGAGTTCTTGTCAACGCTTTCTGTTAGCCAAACATTTCCACCAATGGTTGAATTTTCGCCTATTGTTGTTTTTCCTCCAAGGATTGTTGCACCTGCATAAATGACAACATTATCTTTTATCGTAGGGTGTCTTTTTGTTTCAGCCATTTCTTTTTTTACACTTAGGGCGCCTAGCGTAACTCCTTGATAAATTTTCACATTATCGCCAATAACTGAAGTTTCACCTATTACGATTCCTGTTCCGTGATCAATAAAAAAATTAATGCCGATAGTTGCCTTAGGGTGTATGTCTATTCCAGTTTTACTATGCGCGATTTCTGAAATTATTCTTGGAACAAATGGGATATTTAACTTCGTCATATAGTTTGCTATTCTATAAAGACAAATTGCATAAAATCCTGGATAAGTTCTAATTACCTCCTCGGTTGATTTAGCGGCAGGATCTCCCTTTTCAATTGTGTTTGCGTCTTCTAAAAGTTTCTGATAGAGATTTTCTAATTCATTTGAAAAGGATTTGGAAATCATTTTGATTTCAGAATTTAGTTCCTTTTCTACGTGTAATAGAAGAACTTCTAATTGGAGAATGATTTTGTCAAAATCTTTATTGAATTGGGTTATACTTTCGTATTTGTTATTCGAATACGCTGGAAACAGAAAAGACAAAAGAGATTCAATAAATTGCTCGACCAAAATAGGATTTGGTAAATTTTTTTTAATTTGGTGTTTTTCGTAAAGAAGCTTTAAGAATTGATTTTTTGACATTTTATTGATGCTATTTACCTGTTATTTTCCAAACAAAGTATTTTTGATTTAGTTTTCAAAATTAGCAATTTACTAGCAAGTTTTATATTAATTAAATTATTTTATCCTTGTAAATTGTCCTATTGATACCATGTTTTTGTAAGTTCGGTGTTTGATTTGTTTTTGGGTTTAATCTTCATTAAATGAGTTTGTTAAGTTTGTTTTTTGTTTTGAATTTAAGTGTTGCTTGGTTTAGGTTTTTATTGCGTCATTTGTTTCCTTTGTTAACTTAATTGTCCTAAAGTTTAGCCTGTCAAATTTCGCTTTGGTAAGCAATCGTCATTAGTTAAGTGTCTGTTTTTTAGGTGTTTGTTCTTTTGTTCTTTATGCAAAAAATGCTGCTAAAATCTTATTTTGAAGTTGTTTTGTGATTTATTTAGCGTTGATAATGAGCCTTTTAAGTTTAATTTTGTCTTAAAATAATTTTAATTGATATGAAGAAAAAAATACTTACAGTTGGAATGTTTGTTTTGAGTTTGACTTTTGCAAATTCACAAACGGTTCTATTTACAGAAAATTTCACTAATCCTTCAACAAACTGGGAAGTTGTTGACGCTGATGCAGATGGAAACACTTGGGGGTTTTATGATTTTAACGTAAATCCATCAAATACAGCATTGCCTGCATTGAATACTGAATTAAATGCACAAGGTAAAGTTGCTGTTTCATCTTCTTGGAGTGGAGTGCCTTTAACTCCGGATAACTATTTTATTTCACCTTTAATTGATCTGACAAATATTCCAAATCAAGCAAATGCAGTGACTTTGAGTTTTAAAGTTGGTTCAACACAAAGTTCAACGAATTTTATTTCTGAGAACGTTTCAGTTTATATAGTTCCAGATTTAACTAATTTGGGTTCAGCTACAGCAATTCATAGTGGAATACTTCAAAATATTGGTATGTCTGCTTTTACTTATGATATCTCATCTTATGTTGGTGGTCAAGTGTTGTTAGCTTTTAGACATCATAATTGCACAGATGAAGGTGATTTGCTTTTAGATGATATCGTTGTAACAAAAGCGGCAGGATTAGGAATTGAGGAAAATGAACTAAA
The DNA here is from genome assembly GCA_046303515.1 of Flavobacteriia bacterium. Classification (GTDB taxonomy): domain Bacteria; phylum Bacteroidota; class Bacteroidia; order Flavobacteriales_D; family Crocinitomicaceae; genus M2408. Next base: position 26,943 of record JBKCGI010000060.1, read on the forward strand.
ATTTGAAATTTTTCCAAATCCTGTAAGTGAAAAATTAAATTTTAAGTCTGAAGAAGTTATTTCTAAGGTAAGAATTTATGGATTAGATGGAAAGGTTGTTTTAGATACTGAAATTAATCAAAGTACTTTTAATTTAGATGTGAATAAACTAACAAATGGAGTTTATTCAATAGAATTGGAATCTCATTCTGGAAATTTATTATTTACTAAATTTGTAAAAAAATAAATTTTCAGGATTTTTGTTCATAATTATATTTTTTGATGCAAAAAGAGTCAGCCGAGTGTTGACTCTTTTTTTGTTCCATACTTTCTATAAAGGAGACACTTTTTTTTTTTTTTGCATGTTTTCAGCTGTTTTTAGAGGTTTGTTGCTAATCACTGTAGAAAATCCTAGCTTTGGGTTGAAAACGTTTCTTAAATGAGATAAAATCAAGGTATAATTGTTGTTTTGATCTCAATTATTAGACTTGTAGCTTGAGCTTAACCTCCATTTAGTTTTATTTGAGTATAAAAAAAGGCCGTATCAAAAATAGATACAGCCTCATTTCAAACCAATTTTTAAATCAAGGTTAATTGAAATTACCTTGCCATTGAATAGAATTAATATTGCACATTAACAAATCCATTTAAGTTTAGCGATTCAGTTCTTTTTTTATCTTTTACAGTTAGTTTCCAAGTGTATATATCACTTTTTACTTTTCGGTTCATATAAGTTCCATCCCAACCAACTGAAACGTCTTTACTTTCCCAAACGATCTCACCCCATCTGTTAAAAATTAATACATTAAATTCCATTATGTCTATACCTGAAGCAATAATATTCCAAGTGTTGTTTAGTTCGTTTCCATCAGGAGTAAAAGTATTTGGAACAAAAATCAGAACATCCTCTAATATTTCTATATAATTTGTGATACTATCTCTACAACCATCACTATTTTCGACTATTAAGGTAATTGGATAAAATCCCGGACCTTGGGAAGTAAAATCAAAACTTGGATTTTCTTCAATACTACTTGATGGTATTGAGCTATTTGAAGTCCAGAAGTAATTCGTTACATCTGAAGAGCTTATATTTGTAGCGTTAGTAAAAGGTTCACTCATATTAATTTGAACCGGATTTAGAATGAAATTAGCATTCGGATTTGAAGATGAATTAATGATCGCAGAAGTGCTATATTGACATCCGTTTACGTCTTCTATTGTTATGGCATAATTGCCTCCAGCCAAACTAGGGTAATTTAAGTTTGTACTTAACGCGGAACCATTAATACTTACTTGGTATGGAGCAGTTCCTCCGGTGATATTGCTAATGTCAATTATTCCATTAATGTTACCGCAACTTGCATTGGTGACAACAATTTGTGCGTTATTAGGTGAATCAGAGCTAGCAATATTTGCAACAGTATTGAAAGTACAACCTGTGTTATCCCTTACTATGATTGTATAGGCTCCGCTACTAAGGTTTGTGTAATTTAGGGTACTTGAAAATCCTTGATTGTTAATATTATATTGATAAGGCATCGTACCACCGGTAACTGCACCTAAGCTTAGACTTCCATTTGATTGACCACAAGTAGTATTTGTTGCAGTAAATGCAATATTTGTAACTGCACTTGAATTATTTAAGATTAAATTTTGAGCTGTAAATGTACAACCGTTGTTATCACGTACAATCAAGGTGTATGATCCCGGATTTAAATTGTTATAAATAGCTGTAGTTACAAAACCTTGACTATTAAAATTATATTGATAAGGTCCTGTTCCTCCTGTAGTTGTGCCTATTTGTATCGTTCCATTACTGAAACCACATGTAGGTTGAGTAATTGTACTTGATATTGCTGTAGGTCCAGGAATATCTGTTAAGGTAATATTAGGTGCGTTGAAAGTACAACCTCCGTTGTCTTGAACAATTAAGCTGAAATTGCCAGCAGCTAAATTTACATAACTTAATTGCGGATTGAAGCCAGCTCCATTTAAATTGTAAGTATATGGACCTGTTCCTCCTGTAACAGCACCAAGTGTTATTGTTCCATTATTTTGGCCACAAGCTGGGTTTGTTGTTGTAACTGTGATGGCAGATGGTCCATTTCCATTGTTTAGAACAACGTTTGGTGCTGTAAATGAACAACCATTTACATCTTCAACAACTAAAGTGTATGAGCCAGCGCCCATGTTATTATAGTTTTGGTTAGCGCTTAAACCATTTCCATCTAGATTATATTGGTAAGGGCCAACACCGCCAGTTACTGTTCCAAGAACAATTGCTCCATCAGAAGCTCCACAACTTGGATCTGTAGTTGTAACTGCTATTGCTGTAGGTCCATTTCCATTCGATAAGATTACATTTGGTGCTGTGAATGTACAGCCATTGTTGTCCTGCACTAAAAGTGTGTAATTACCAGCCGCTAAGTTAGGGTAGTTAATTTGGCCTAAAAAACCTGCATTGTTGAAGTTGTATGTGTAAGGTCCAGTACCTCCTGTTACTGAGCCTAAATCAACTACTCCATTTGCTTGACCACAAGTTGGGTCAGTAGTACTTACGTTAATTGCTGTAATACCTGTTGTACTTGTAAGAATTACATTTGGAGCATTATATGTGCAGCCGTTATTGTCCTGAACGACTAAGGTATAGGTATTTGCTCCAAGGTTGTTATAGTTTTGGTTTCCGGAGAAACCTGCTCCATTTAAATTATATGTGTACGGTCCTGTGCCTCCTGTTACTGCTCCCAGTGAAATAGATCCATCAGTTTGACCACACGCAGGATTGACTGTATTCACAACAATTGCACTTGGTCCAGTACCAGAAGTTAAAGTAATGCTTGTGTCCTTTTGACAACCATTTAGATCTACTATTATGTCATACGTTCCTGCAGGTAATCCATTTGCAGATGAAGTAGTAGATACATTAGGAGTCCATGTATAAGTGTAGGCACCAGCTGCAGGAATTGTATTTATCGTAATTGCACCATCATCATTCGAACAAGAAGGTTGAGTTACTGAGGCGGAAATATTAAAACTTGCGGCGCTTTGGCAGTTTCCACCATTGCAATTACCAACGTTTAGATCGTTTATAGATGGAGCAACATCTCGCACCCAAGCGCCACCATCAGGCATTCTACTGAATGTAAGTCCTGTACCAGGTGTGTTTCCTACGTAACTTAATACTCCAGGAAATGAGCTATTTATTTGCTGAGCACTTTCTAAAACTACGCCTGCAGGACTTCCAGCAGGTACACATGGAACCCCGCCATAATCTGCTCCTTGTGAAATATTTCCAGCTGCAGAACTCCAATATAGTCCATCAATTGGTGTACCAGCAGCATCGTAAAGCCCTAACCAACCATCTGCATTAGCGAGTAATAAATTTAAAGTTGCCGTATTTTGGCAATAATTCGACGTATAGTCTGGTAATTTAATATCGACACTATTTGGATCTGCTGAACCAGTAGCAGTACCAAGTACAAGATGTCCATTTGGCGGTATTACTGCCGCTGCAACACTTGGGATTCTAAAAGCCCCGCCACTTGCTCCGGAAAAATCTTGTCTCATACCAATATAATACCCGCTTACATCTATAGGGCTACAAGAAGGGTTGTAAAGTTCAATATATTCGTTACCCGAATTTCCATTATGCACGATTAGACCTTGAGATCCAGATGGACGTGCCATTACTTCATTGATGACAACCTGTGAAAAAATAGAATTTGAAGTGTAGATTAATGTTGATAATAAAATAAATTTTAGTTTTTTCATTTTTTTAATGTTGGTTGCTTTCTTTACGGGCTTTTTTTATTTCGGTTGCCTATTATTTTGTGCAGAAAATCGTTAGTTGTCCTAGTGATTTCCTGTCCAGTTTTAGTAATATATTTAAGTGTTTAATCTCTTATAACTGTTATGTTTCCATGGAAATCTTGAATTGTTCCAGAATTGAAAGTTACTTTCACTTTGTAAAAATAAACTCCTTCAACTACTGGTGTTCCATCCGTGTTTCCATCCCATTCTCCATTAATATCCTTGTATTCGTGAATTAGATTTCCCCAACGATTGAATATTTGACATTCAAAATTATCTATACATTCTCCAGAAACTTTCCAAACTTGATTAATTTGATCATCGGATGGTGTAAAAATGTTTGGGATAATAATTTTTTCGCTTCCAATCGCAGAATTTAATATTAAAACAGTATCTAAAGAACACCCGTTGGCATCTTCAATCACAAATGAATAAGTACCTAAACCTAGATTAGAATAGATTGTGTTAGAAGTAACAGCTCCATTATTGATTTGGTAAGAGTAAGGTGCTTGACCTCCAGTGACATTCAGAACCTCAATTTCTCCATTTGTTTGTCCACAGCCTGGATTTAATAAGGTGAATGTTGCATCTGTCGGAGGATTTGAGCTATTATCAATTAAGACGATTGATTCTTGATAACTACATCCATTGGCATCTTGAACAATTACTACATAATTTCCTGCAAATAAATTTGTGAAGTTTGTATTTGTATTATTCCCTTGATTATTGAAATTATAGGTGAATGGTTGTGTTCCACCAGTAACATTTCCTAGCAAGATACTTCCATTATTTTGCGCACACGTTGAATTTGTAACTGTATTAGCAATATCGGTAATTGCTGGTGGGGCAAGAAGAGTTATGGTTGTATCTCTTGTACATGTTGGTGAACTTACAGTGATTGTATAGGTGCCTGAAGCCAATGTGTTTACAGTTGAAGTTGTTGTATTTCCAACATTTGCATTTGCAGACCATGTATAGTCATAAGTTCCATTTGGACTTGCTACAACATTTATTGTTCCATCATTGTTTGAACAAGAAGGATCGTTGCTTGTCGCTGCAATCGTCAAGAAATTGTCATCAATGACAACGTTGAATGTTGCATTACAACCATTTGCATCCGTTACAGCTACAGAATAATTTCCAGAACATAAACTATCGGCATTTTGTGTAATTTGCGCCAAATCATCATTCCATTGATAGGTAAATGGTGCTTGTCCATTTGTTAAATTTAGAGTTGCAGTTCCATTACAAGTGCTCGTTGCACCTCCATTTCCGCCACATCCTCCAGGAACATTGCATGTTCCATAAGTGCTATTTTCATTTTGAGTGGTACTTGACCAAGAACCTCCATCAGGAATTCTCACAAAAGTTTGTCCCTGTGTTGGAGCTCCTAAAGTATTGTTAATACCTGCTTCATTATATGTTGCTAATTGCGTTACGCCTCCCGGAAGGTTGTTGTTAGTTGGAATACAAGGTCTACCGTCCAAATCTGAAGGAGTAGGAGCATTCCACATAATCATATCTTGAGGAACACCGTTTGCATCATAAAAACCAAACCATCCTCCAGCATTTTGAAACCACATACGGCTATCAATTAAACCTCCTTCGATGCATAAACGATTGTCTACATTGTCCACAATAATATCTATTACACCAACTGGAGGAGCTGCTGTATTTACACCTCGAACAACTACAAATCCATTTGGAGGTACGATTGTTCCTGCTGGCAGAACAAATCCCATTCCATCTGATTGTAGTGGAGGGTTTAAAGAAAATGTAGAATTAAAACTACCCAAAATGTACCCTGAAATGTCAATTGAATTACACCAATCTGGGTTGTATAATTCTATCCATTCTCCTGCTCCGGAACCTGGTCCACCAGGTCCATCACCATAAATAGAGCCATCACCATTTGTAGGGAAAATATTAATTTCATTTATTAGAATTGTTGGACCTGAATAGTTACAAGGATTACTTGTGCCATCACAAACGGTATTATCTGTTACACTCGTTGTTGCCGCTAAAACAATTGTACAGCATCCAGTTGGAGCTGCAAGTACGATTGAAGTATCTTTGGAACATGTTCCATCGGAAACAGTCACAAGATACGTGCCATCAGTTAAAGTATTTGCAGTATTTGTGCTATTATTTGAATCATGCTGCCACGTAAAAGTATAACTTCCATTTGGTTGTGGGTTCAGTGATATCTGTCCGTCGTTTTGCGCGCATGTAACCGGTTGAGTAATGCTTCCATTGATGTTAAATAATGCAGATGGTGCTAAATTGATTGTTGTGTCTTTAGAACAAGCCCCTAATGTTATAGATACATCATAAGTTCCGTTAGCTAAATTAGCTGCAGAAGAGCTAGTAAGGGCAAGGTCGTGTGACCAGCTAAAGGTATGTGATCCAGCTGGTGTTGGGTTAAAAGCAATTGATCCATTTGTTACACCACAAGTAGGTTGAACTATGGTTGCATTTGCAAGTAGGTTTCCAACAACGCTTAATATAAT
>JBKCGI010000061.1:0-12989 GCA_046303515.1 Flavobacteriia bacterium
TGAATTAGATCCACAAGAAACTGCGATTGCAGAATCTGGTTCATTTATGTACATGGACGAAGGCATCCAAATGGAAACGATTTTTGGTGACGGTTCAAAACAAAGCAGCGGTGGTGGATTTTTTGATAAATTATGGGGCGCTGGAAAACGTTTGCTAACAGGTGAAAGTTTATTCATGACTGCTTTTACGCATACTGGAACGGGGAAAGCGCGTGTTGCCTTTGCTTCACCTTATCCGGGGAAAATCATTCCTTTAGATTTGAGCCAATTTGGTGGAAAATTAATCTGTCAAAAGGATTCCTTTTTATGTGCTGCTAAAGGAGTCTCAGTTGGAATTGAATTTCAACGTAAACTAGGAACGGGATTATTTGGTGGTGAAGGTTTCATTATGCAAAAACTGGAAGGTGATGGATTAGCTTTTTGTCACGCTGGTGGACACATTGTGCGTAGAACCTTAAAACCAGGAGAGGTCTTGCGTGTTGATACTGGTTGTATTGTGGCATACACACAAACTATAGACTACGACATCCAATTTGTTGGGGGAATCAAAAACACCATTTTTGGTGGTGAAGGATTGTTTTTCGCTACCTTAAAAGGTCCAGGTGATGTGTGGTTGCAAACGCTACCAATTTCTCGCTTGGCTTCTCGTATTTTAGCTTATGGAACTGGCGCTCGTAAAGAAGAAGGAAGTATTTTAGGAGGATTAGGGAACTTGTTGGATGGTGATGGAAGGTAGAATTCTGCAAGCACAACCTAAGGTTGAAATTTTATTGGAAAATTAAATACAATTGATAATGAATTTTAATTTCAACCAGCAAACAATTTATGAATATGTAGAGTTTTCATTTTGTTTACCTATTAATGATTTGTTTTACGAAAAATGGGATGATGATTTCCTAAAAGCTGATGGAAAAGAGATTTTTTTTGTTAGTAATACCCTAGGTATAATTCTAGATAAGGAAAAAATTGAAAATAATTACTGGGAAGAAACAAATAATGTAGAGGTTTTTCATAGTTCGCAAGACATAGAAACTTTTATATATTTCGACTTAATTAGAGATTCTTATGACCAATGTGACATGGTGTTTTTAGGCGTTAGATGTAATAAAAAATTTGATAATTTAGTTAGAGGAAAATTATTAGAACTATACTCTAAAAGAAATCCAAGATCAAATTTTCAAATAGATTACTTTAATCAGACACTATACAGAAACACTTTTAATAGCGACTTTTACTTTTACAAATTAGATAAAAATAAAAATAGATCAATTTTTAATCATAATTTACATTGAAAAACTTTAAAATATCTTAAAATCGGCTTATTCCCACTTTCCAATCTTTTTCTTAACTTTGCTTTAAAATTTTTCTTATGAATCGTTTATTCGTCTTACTTGCACTTGTTTTTGTAACGAGCTTATCTTTCTCACAACAAGTGCTTTCACCTGAAACTTTGTGGAAATTGAAACGTCTTTCGGGTGGGAAGGTTTCTCCAGATGGAAAAAAAGTATTGTATGAAATTCGCACCTTCTCAATCGAGGAAAATAAAGGTAATACAGATGTTTTTGTATACGATTTAAAAAAAGGAACTGAGTTTCAGGTAACAAATACACCTTTTTCCGAAATGGAAGTTTCTTGGGGAAAAGACAACAAAATCTATTTCCTTTCTACTGAGAAAGATGGTGTTCAGTTGTGGAGAATGGACGAAAACGGTCAGAATAAAAAACAAATTTCCACTATTACCGAAATGGATTTGGAGGGATACAAATTTTCTGACGATGAATCTAAAATTATCTTCATAGCAGCCGTAAAACTAGGAACAACCCTAAAAGACAAACATCCTGATTTACCACTTGCAAATGCACGTTTGGAAGGTGATTTGATGTACCGTCACTGGAACGCTTGGAACGATGAAACCAAAAAACATTTATTTTTATTTGATTATAAAAACGAACAACTTTCAGTTTCTGGAATAGATTTGTTAGAAAATGAATTTTACGACGGGGATTTGACTCCATATGGTGGTTCATATCAAATAATCTTCTCAAAAGATAACAAAAAAGTCATTTTTTCGTGCAAAAAGAAAAATGGAAAACGTTTTGCCTTAAGTACCAATTCTCAATTGTTTGAATATACGATAGAAACACGCAAAACTACAACTTTAACTGAGAATTATAAAGGTTATGATGCCGCTCCAAAATTAAGTAATGACGGTAAATCATTGTTTTGGTTGAGTATGGCTCGAGATGGTTTTGAAGCAGATAAAAACGACATCATTGTGCGTGATTTAGCAACAAATTCCGATAAAAATCTCACTCAGAAACACGATATTACAGTTGATGATTATTGCTTGAGTGCAGATGGAAAAACAATTTACATGATTGTTCCTTACATGGGCGTAAAACAAATTTTTGAGTTGAATATCCAAACGCAAGAAATGAAACAAATGACCAAGGAAGAATTTGATTATTTGAGTTTGGAAATTGCTGGTGATGAATTGATTACCACTAGACAATCAATGCTTGACCCAACAGATTTAGCTGCGATTAAAATTAAGAGTTTAAAAATTTGCAAATTAACAAACGTAAACGAAGAAATTTTAAAAACCTTAGATTTACCAACTGTTCAAGAACGTTGGATTGAAACTACTGACGGTAAAAAAATGTTAGTTTGGATGGTTTTCCCTCCAAATTTTGATTCAAACAAAAAATATCCAAGTATTTTATACTGCCAAGGAGGACCACAAAGTATGGTGAGTCAGTTTTTCTCTTATCGTTGGAATTTAGCTTTAATGGCTTCGCAAGGATACATCGTAATCGCACCAAACAGAAGAGGTCTACCTGGTTTTGGTCAAAAATGGAACGATGATATTTCCAAAGATTGGGGAGGTCAAGCAATCAAAGATTATTTGGCAGCTGTTGACAATGTGAGTAACGAACCTTATATCGACGTGAATCGCATTGGAGCAGTTGGAGCATCCTACGGTGGATATTCAGTTTATTACTTGGCTGGTGTGCATAATGGTAGATTCAAAACCTTTATCTCTCATTGTGGTTTGTTTAACTTGGAAAGTTGGTATGGAACCACTGAAGAATTGTTTTTTGCGAATTGGGATCACGGTGGACCTTATTGGATGCCAGAAAATAAAGAATTTTACGAAAAAAACAGCCCACATAAACTGGTACAAAACTGGAATACTCCAATCTTGGTGATTCACGGTGGAATGGATTTCCGAGTTCCAGAGGGAGAAGGTATGCAAGCATATCAAGCTGCGCAGCTAAAAGGCTTAAGGTCAAAATATTTGTATTTCCCAAAAGAAGGACATTGGATTACAACTCCTCAAAATGGAATTTTATGGTACAGAGAGTTTTTTGAATGGTTGGATACCGATTTAAAGAAATAAAAAGCCACTAAAAATCAATTATTTTATTACCTTTGTCTCTTTTTTTGACTAAATATGTGGCATAAAATTGCTAATACAATTCTCAGGAACCGTTGGTTCATTGTTATCATAATTTCTATTTTGACTGTGTTTTTTGGCTATTTTGCCTTCACAGGTCTAAAAATAGATAATAAATATGGTAACATGCTTCCGCGTGATTCTGAGGCCCAATCCAACTATTTAAAATTCAAATCGATGTTTGGTGAAGATGGTTCTTCACTGGTAATCGCCATACAATCAGATTCTTTATATACTGAAAAAGTTTTCCGTAAATGGAAAGAATTGGGAGATTCTATTTTACAATTTGACGGTGTGAATAATGTGGTTTCTGAAGCGACTTTGTTTACAATCCACAACAATATCAATCAGCAAAAATTTGAAGCCAAACCAATTTTTTACGATAAGAAGTTTAAAGAAAAAAGTATAGATTCCATCAAAAGAGAGGTTAAGAATAACCCGATTTACAATGGAGTTCTTTACAATTCAAAAACGAATGTTTCTTTAATGATTATTGGCTTAAACGAAGACTTTTTAGCAAATCAAAAGAAAAACAAAGTCGTTCTTGAAATTGAAAATTTAGCGAAAACTTACGAAAAAGAATTTGGTCAAACTCATTTTGCAGGTTTACCACATATTAGAATCATTATTGGAAAAAGAATTATCAATGAAATGTACTTTTTCATTGGTTTGACAATTTTGGCAACTTCCTTGATTTTATATCTTTTCTTTAAATCTTTGAGAGCAGTAGTTCTTAGTAATATTGTTGTTTTCGTTGCGGTAATTTGGGCCTTGGGTACAATCGCCATGTTGGATTTCAGATTATCGATTTTGATGGCATTAATTCCTCCATTGATGATTATTATCGGAATTCCCAATTGTGTTTTCCTAATACTCCGATACCATCAAGAATACAGGAGGTACGGCAATAAAATGCGCGCGGTATCTGGCGTAATTACCAAAATTGGTTTTGCAACATTCTTAACTAATTTAACTGAAGCAATTGGTTTTGCAACTTCCATTTTCGTAAATTCAGAACGTTTAATGGAATTTGGTATTATCGCTTCCGTGAACATAATGGTAGTTTTTCTACTTTCAATAACGCTTGTACCAATTTTGTGTTCAGTAAGCAAAGTTCCGAAAGAAAAACAACTTGGGCACCTAGATCAAAAGTATGGAAACTGGATGATTGAAAAAATCATTTACATAGCGACATACAAAAGAAAATGGATTTACATCACCTCTGTGGTAGTAGTTGTTGTGAGTATTTTTGGAATAATGCGCATCAAAGCAACCGGAAATATCACGGGTGACCTGCCAAAAAATGATATCATCCTTAAAGATGTGCAATTTATTGAGAAAAATTTTGGTGGTTCTATTCCTTTTGAAATTGTAATAAATTACAAAAAATCAGGACGTTTGTTTAGTAATGAAACAATGTCAAAAGTTGATTCCATTCAGTCAAGGTACAACAGCAAAAATGGCAATTTTTCAAAAAGTTTGTCTTATGTAGATTTTGTTAAAGTCATAAATATGGCTTATTATGGCAATAATCCTGAGAATTACAGAGTATTCTCTAATAAAGATAAATTAAGGATTAAACGCTATTTAAAGGTAAATGATAATTCAGAAAATTTTGACATTTCGAACTCTACTCCTGCAAATTTTTCTTTGAAAGAATTGATTGATACAGCTTCAACAACTCTGAGAATTAGAACTCAAATGAAAGATGTTGGTTCTTATGTTGTAGCTGATGAGGTGAAAAAAATTAAAAAAGAAATCGATTTAATTTTAAATCCTGATAAACCTCAAATCGAAAAATATTTTACAAAATTCGAAAAAGGTAAAAAAGCTTACATTGATTCTATAATCTACACCTATCCAAGTGTTTACAACAATTTAACAGCTTTATTAAGTAAAGGAAACCAAGATTTACAAAATGAATTTGATTTAGATGGAGAAAAGGTAAAAACCTATTATTCCAAACCAAATTTCAAGAAATCATTGCGCTCGGCTATTGATGAAGATTATTACGAAACTACGTTGACTGGAACTTCAGTCGTAGCTTCAGAAGGAACAATGTATTTGGTGGACAATTTAATCTTCAGTATCATTTTAGCTGTATTATCTATTTCTTTATTGATGGCAATTTTGTTCAGATCTTGGAGAATGGTAATGATTTCAATGATTCCAAATATTATTCCGATGTTATTTACTGCTGGAATTATGGGATGGTTCAATATTCCATTAAAACCATCTACTTTAATCATTTTTAGTATCGCTTTAGGAAATTCTGTTGACGAAACCATTCGATTCTTAGCGAAATATCGCGTCGATCTGAAAACCAAAAAATGGACCATGAAAGAATGTGTAATTATTGCCATTCACGATTCTGGACTTGGAATGTTTTACACATCTGTAATTCTATTTGCAGGCTTCTCTGTATTTGCTTTTTCTCAATTTGGTGGAACACAAGCACTAGGTTTATTGGTTTCCTTGACACTTTTTGTGGCGATGATTACGAATCTAATTCTACTTCCTGCTTTGTTGATGTCCTTAGATAAAATTATTACAACAAAATCTTTCCAAGAACCATATTTTGAGATATTTGATGAAGATTCAGATATCGATTGGGAGGAATTACAAGTTCAAGATACACCAAAAGCAATTGATAAAGAAGATTAGTCTTTCATGGAAAAAGCCTTACAAGATTTAGCGAGACAAATTGAGCTCGAAATTCAATCCCTCGATATTCCTCAAAAACCAGAAAACTTATACGAACCCTTACGTTATTTTTTAAGTTTGGGAGGAAAACGAATTCGTCCAATTTTAACTATTCTTGGTGCAGATTTATTTGAGAACGAATATTCCAAAAGTAAAAACGCGGCCTTGGCTATCGAGTTGTTTCATAACTTTTCCTTGATTCATGACGATATCATGGATGAGGCTCCGTTAAGAAGAGCAAAAGAAACTGTCCACACTAAATGGAACACGAATATCGCGATTCTTTCTGGTGATGTTTTATTGATCAAAGCATACCAAGAAATTTGCAAACAACAAGCAAAACATATTCCTGATTTGATGCAGGTTTTCAACCAAACGGCGGTTGAAGTTTGCGAAGGACAGCAAATGGATATGGATTTTGAAAAGAGAACGGATATCACAATTCCAGAATATATCGAAATGATTCGCTTGAAGACTTCCGTTTTGTTAGGTTGTGCCTTAGAAATGGGAGCAATTATTTCGGATACTTCCCTTGAAAACAGGAAGGCGCTCTATGATTTTGGTGTCAACATCGGAATTGCTTTTCAAATTCAAGATGATCTATTGGATTTATATGCAGATGCTGCTAAATTCGGAAAACAAGTTGGTGGAGATATTATAGCGAACAAAAAAACGATTTTAGTGTTAAAAGCTAAAGCACTCGCAAATCCAATGCAAAAAGAGTTTTTGAAGAATTTGGAACAAATCACTAATTCACAAGATAAAATTGAGCAAACAAAGTCTATTTTCGCAGAATTAGGGATCAAAGAAGAAGTTAAAAAATTAAGAGACAGTTATTTCGAAATGGGAATAAAATCCTTGCAAGAAATTGATGTTCCTGAAAAAAATAAAGAAAAATTAATTGCTTTAGCTAATTTTCTACAAGACAGAGAAGTTTAAGTAAAATAACCCTTTTGGGTATTAAAATTTTAAAGATGAATCCAATCGACAGAAGCACCTCAACCGAACTATTTGAAAAAGCAAAAACGTATTTTCCTGGAGGAGTTAATTCACCAGTGAGAGCTTTTAAGGCTGTAGACGGAGTACCTTTATTTATCAAAAAAGGGAATGGCTGTGAAATCTGGGATGAGGATGGAAATCATTTTATTGATTTTTGCTGTAGTTGGGGACCATTAATCTTGGGTCATAATCATCCGAAAGTATATTCTAAGATTGTAGAAACCTTACAAAATGGAGCGAGTTTTGGCGCACCAACACGCTTAGAAAATGAGTTGGCAGAATTAATTCTAGCAAACAATCCGTTCATAGAAAAACTTCGTTTTGTTTCTTCTGGTACCGAGGCAGTAATGTCAGCGCTACGTATGGCTCGAGGTTATACAGGAAAAACAAAAATAATCAAATTTGAAGGTTGTTACCACGGTCATTCGGATTCACTTTTGGTGAAAGCTGGAAGTGGATTAGTGACTTTAGGTTCGTCTTCAAGCGCAGGGGTTCCAGAGAGTTTAGCTAATGAAACGTTGGTATTGCCTTTAAATGATGTTGAAGCATTAAAAGCTTGCGTGAAAGAATATGCAAACGAAATTGCTTGCGCGATTATTGAACCAATTCCTGCAAATAATGGCTTATTATTACAAGAATTGGATTTCTTAAAGGCATTGCGTGAAATTTGTACTGAAAATAATATTTTACTGTTTTTTGATGAAGTAATTTCAGGTTTTAGAGTTGCTTTTGCTGGTGCTGCCGAGTACTATGGAATCAAACCAGACATTGTAACTTACGGAAAAATTATCGGTGGTGGTTTACCAGTTGGTGCCTACGGCGCAAGTAAAGAAATCATGTCGTCAATTTCTCCAGATGGACCAGTTTATCAAGCGGGAACTTTATCTGGAAATCCAGTGGCAATGGCTGCAGGAATTGCGCAATTAACTGAATGTGCTTCTCCAAATTTTTATGAAAATTTAAAAGTAAAAACGACTAATTTCATTACTCCAATTAATGAACATGCGAAAGCAAAAGGTTATAATTTTGATATTGTACAAATTGGTTCTATCTTTTGGTTGAATTTTGATGGTAAAAAAACAATTCGAAAATCTGAAGAAATAAATCCTGATATGAATGATTTCAGAAAATTACATTCAGCCTTATTAAACCGTGGAGTTTATATTGGTCCAAGCGGCTATGAAGTTGGTTTTGTTTCCTCGGTACATTCTCCAGAAATCTTATCCAAAGCAGCACAAATTATGTGTGATTCCTTGGATGAAGTATACGGCGGATAAAAAGCAATTTTTAATGCAATAATTATTTATTTTTCCTATCTTTGTAAGTTCGCATAAACACGTTTCTACAGATGAAGGAAATTCACATGGTCGACTTAAAGTCGCAATACAAAAAAATAAAATCAGAAGTTGATGCTGCAATCTTAAATGTGATTGAAAATGCTCATTTTATTGGTGGTCCTGACGTTTCAGCTTTTCAACAAGAATTAGAAAATTACTTAAATGTAAAGCATGTAATTCCTTGTGCAAACGGTACAGATGCATTGCAAATAGCAATGATGGCTTTGGGTTTAAAACCTGGCGACGAAATTATAACTCCTTCATATACCTATATTGCAACAACAGAAGTAATGGCTTTGTTAGGCTTAACTCCTGTGTTTGTAGACGTTGTTGCTGACACATTTTGTATTGATGTTACAAAAATTGAAGCAGCCATAACACCAAAAACTAAAGCAATTGTTCCGGTACATTTATACGGTCAAGCGGCCGATATGGATGCTATCATGGATATTGCGAAAAAACATAATTTATTTGTTATTGAAGATAATGCTCAAGCAATTGGTTGTGACTATACACACCGTGATGGAACAAAATCAAAAACTGGAACGATTGGAACTATTGGTTGTACTTCATTTTTTCCATCTAAAAACCTAGGTTGCTATGGAGATGGTGGGGCAATTTGTACCAATGATGAAAAATTGGCTGTTGCAATGAAACAGATTGCCAACCACGGACAAACAATTCGTTATCACCATGAAATGGTTGGATGTAATTCACGTTTAGATACCATTCAAGCTGCGATTTTAAGAATCAAATTACGATCTTTAGATGAATATTGTGATGCGAGAAGAAAAGTTGCAGATTATTACGATAACTTTTTGTCAAACATTAGCGGAATCACAGCTCCAGCTAGAGCAAAAGATTCACGTCATGTTTTTCATCAATATACCATGCAATTGGAAGGAATTGACAGAGATAAATTATCAGAATTTTTAGCAACAAAAGGAATTCCAAGTATGATTTATTATCCAATTCCAGCGCATAAACAAAAAATGTTTGCAGCTTTTAATTGCGAAAATCAAGATTTACCAATAACAGATTGGTTGACAAAAAGAGTTTTGTCCTTGCCAATTCATACAGAAATGGAAGAAGAACAATTAAAATATATTTGTGCTTCAATTCAAGAATTTTTAAATCAATAAGATGAGTAAAATTGCAGTTGTAGGAACAGGATACGTTGGTTTAGTTACTGGAACATGTTTTGCAGAAACTGGAAACCAAGTTATTTGTATTGATATCGACGAAAAGAAAGTTGAAAAAATGCGTAATGGAGAAATTCCAATTTACGAGCCGCATTTGGATGTGCTTTTTGAACGTAATATTAAAGCAAACCGCTTAACTTTCACTACCAATTTGGAAGAAGGAATTGAAGATGCTGAAATTATTTTTCTAGCCTTGCCAACACCTCCAGGGGAAGATGGATCAGCAGATTTGTCTTATATTTTAGGTGTTGCTGACCAGCTAGGAAAAATTATTAAAGACTATAAAGTTATCGTAGATAAAAGTACTGTTCCAGTAGGTACTGCTGAAAAAGTATTCAATACCATAGCTAAAAATGCCGCTGTTGATTTTGCTGTGGTTTCAAATCCTGAATTTTTGCGTGAAGGTTTTGCTGTAGATGACTTCATGAAACCAGATAGAGTTGTTATTGGAACTTCTGACGAAAGAGCTAAAAAAGTAATGGAAAACTTGTACAAACCTTTTGTACGTCAAGGAAATCCAATTATTTTTATGGATGAAAAGTCTGCGGAATTAACCAAATATGCAGCGAATTCATTTTTAGCAACAAAAATTACTTTTATGAATGAAATTGCCAATTTTTGCGAATTAGTTGGTGCAGACGTTGATAAAGTAAGAATTGGAATTGGTTCAGATGATAGAATTGGAAAACGATTCTTATTTCCAGGAATTGGATATGGAGGATCTTGTTTCCCAAAAGATGTGCAAGCTTTGGTAAAATCAGGAAAAGAACAAAATTTTTCTTTTGAGATTTTAGAAGCAGTTATGAAAGTTAACGAAGACCAAAAAACAATTCTTTTTCCGAAAATTAAAAATTTCTTCAGAGGAGATTTGAAAGGGAAAAAAATTGCTATGTGGGGCTTGGCTTTCAAACCTGATACGGATGATATTCGAGAAGCACCAGCTTTATATATGATTGATGAGCTAACAAATGCAGGGGCAACCATTACAGCTTTTGATCCTGAGGCAATGAAAAATGTTAAGGGTGTAATTGGTGATAAAATTGCATATGCAAGTAACGAATATGAAGCTTTAAAAGATGCCGATTGTTTGGTGATTTGTACGGAATGGGGAATTTTTAGAAACCCTGATTTTGATAAAATAAGTGCAAACTTGAAAGACAAAGTTATTTTTGATGGTCGAAATTTATTTGACCTTGAGGAAATGACAGACAAAGGCTACCTTTACGCAAGTATAGGTAGAAAAAACACTGAAAACTAAGAGCATGAAAAGAATTTTAATTACGGGTGCAGCTGGTTTTTTAGGTTCCCATTTATGTGATCGCTTTATCAAAGAAGGTTATCATGTTATTGGAATGGATAATTTGATTACCGGAAGATTGAGTAACATTGAGCACCTTTTTCCACTTGAGAATTTTGAATTTTATAATCACGATGTTTCCAAATTCATTCATGTTCCAGGAAATTTAGATTACATTTTACATTTTGCTTCGCCAGCAAGCCCAATTGATTATTTGAAAATTCCAATTCAAACATTAAAAGTTGGTTCTTTGGGAATCCACAATTGTTTGGGTTTAGCAAAAGCAAAAAATGCTCGTGTATTAATCGCGTCAACTTCTGAAGTTTATGGGGACCCCACTGTTCACCCTCAAACAGAAGAATATTGGGGAAATGTCAATCCTGTGGGACCACGTGGAGTTTACGATGAAGCAAAACGTTTTCAAGAAGCAATGACAATGGCATACCATACTTTTCATGGTTTAGAAACAAGAATTGTCAGAATTTTTAATACTTATGGTCCAAGAATGCGTCTGAATGATGGACGTGTTTTACCAGCTTTTATTGGTCAAGCCTTACGTGGAGAAGATATTACGATTTTTGGCGATGGATCGCAAACTCGTGCTTTTTGTTACGTTGATGATTTAGTTGAAGGAATATACAGATTGTTGATGAGTGATTATGCTTATCCGGTGAATGTTGGTAATCCAGATGAAATTACAATTAGTCAGTTCGCAGAAGAAATTATTGCCTTAACAGGAACGGACCAAAAAGTAGTTTACCACGATTTACCAGTTGATGATCCAAAACAACGTCAACCAGATATCACCAAAGCAAAGGAAATATTAGGCTGGGAACCAAAAGTATCTCGTGAAGAAGGATTAAAAAGAACTTATGCATACTTTTGTAGCTTAAGTCAAGAAGAATTGAATAAAAAAGAGCATAACGATTTCGATAAATACACGATAAAATAATGGAATATTTCGCTCACGAATCAGCATATATTGACGAGGGTTGCACCATAGGGAAAGGTACAAAAATTTGGCACTTTTCGCACGTTATGTCAAATTGTACGCTTGGTGAAAACTGCAATATTGGTCAAAATGTTGTTATTTCTCCAGAAGTAGTTTTAGGAAGAAATGTCAAGGTTCAAAACAACGTATCTATTTACACAGGTGTAGTTTGTGAAGACGATGTATTCTTAGGACCTTCGATGGTTTTTACAAATGTAATCAATCCGAGAAGTGCTGTAAATCGTAAAAGTGAATACGCTAAAACAATTGTAAAAAAAGGAGTAAGTATTGGAGCAAATGCCACGATTGTTTGCGGACATGACATTGGTGAGTTTGCCTTTATTGGTGCTGGAGCCGTAGTTACAAAACATGTTCCTGCTTACGCTTTAATGGTAGGAAATCCAGCTCGACAAATGGGTTGGATGAGTGAATTCGGAAGTAGATTAGAATTTGATTCAGAAGGCATTGCAATTTGTAAAGATTCAGGAGAAAAATACCAATTGAAAAATAATTTAGTACAAAAAATTTCATGAAGATAAATTCAGATAAAATAAAATTTGCAGTTGTTGGTGCTGGACATATCGGTAAACGTCATGCTGAAATGATCAAACGAGAAGTCGAAGCCGAATTAGTTGCTATGGTTGATGTCCGTTCGAAAGAAGAATGTGGTGCACAAGATTTTGATGTTCCTTTTTTCAGTTCCATGGACGAATTGTTGAAATCAGGTATCGAATTTGATATTGTAAACGTTTGTACACCAAATGGCTTGCATGCCGAACAAGCTATTTTAGCTTTGGAACATAAAAAACATGTTGTTTGCGAAAAACCAATGGGTTTAAGCAAGGATAGTTGTGAAAAGGTAATTTTCAAATCTTTACAAATGTCAAAACAAGTTTTTTGTGTGATGCAAAATCGCTATTCTCCTCCTTCTGAATGGATTAAATCGATTGTTGATAATGGCATTTTAGGAGAAACTTTTATGGTTCAATTGAATTGTTATTGG
>JBKCGI010000062.1:0-2727 GCA_046303515.1 Flavobacteriia bacterium
GAATGAAAATGAAAATGAAGATATTTTGATGTTGGTAATGCCAGTTATGATCAACAGATAAATTTATCACAATACTAAAAAAGTGCATTTCGTTGGAGATGCACTTTTTTGTTTTATATCAATAAGCTTGTATTTTTACTCGTCAAAAGAAACCACCAAACGTTCACTTGTTGGGTGCGCCTGACAGGTTAAAATGTATCCAGCAGCTAATTCGTCTGCTTCTAAAGCATAATTTACATCCATTCGCGCCGTTCCTTCTAAAATTTTCGCTTTACAGGTACAACAAACTCCTCCTTTGCAAGCAAATGGTAAATCTGCTCCAGCTTTTTGTGCTGCATCCAAAACGTTTTCATCGTTGGAGTTTAAGGCAATATCAATTGAATCTCCGTCGATAATAACAGTAACATTGGAAACGATATTTTCTTCTGTTTCAGCAGTTTTTTCAACTTTCTTAGCAGTAGTACCAAATAATTCAAAATGAATGTGTTTTGGATCAACACCTTTTGCGCTGAAGGTATCTTTCACCGCGTGAATCATTTCCTCTGGTCCACAAACGTAAACTTCATCAGCGTTTTCGTTTTTCAAGAAAGTATCTACTAATTTTGGACATTTATCAGCATCAATTCTTCCCTTTTGAATCGGATTACCTAAACTTTCACGAGACAAAACATGAATCACACTCAAACGATCCATATAGTCATTTTTCAAAGCTTCAATTTCCTCTCTAAAAATGATTGAGGAGAAATTTTTATTTCCGTAAAAAAATGAAATTGTACTATTTGGCTCCTCGTTCAAAACGCTTTTTATGATCGAAATAATTGGCGTAATTCCACTTCCTGCAGCAAAAAGCACATAATTTTTGGAATGTGATTGATTCGTTTCAACTTTAAAACCACCTGTAGGAGTCATCACTTCCAATTCATCTCCAACTGTTAATTTGGTATTGGCAAAATTTGAAAATTTTCCACCTTCAACAGCTTTTATCGCTACACGCCACTCTTTTTCCATTGGTGCAGAACAAAGTGAATAAGAACGTCTCAAATCCTCGCCATCAATTAAAGCTCTTAAAGTCAAATATTGACCAGAAAAGTAATGATAATCTGAAAGTAAATTCTCAGGAATTTCAAAAGCAATCGAAACTGTATCTTCTGTTTCCTTGCGAATATCTGCTATTTTTAAACGATGAAATGTTGGAGTCATAAGCTGTTTTATGGGACGAAATTAGCTAAAATATTTGATTTTCTTAAATAAAATTGATTTAGTATTCGCTTTATATTTGGCTTATAATCTTGTTATTCAATGTTTTAGATATATTCTATAAATTAGATATTTAAATTCATTCTAAATTATCACGCTTTTTCTTTTGAAATTGTTAAAAATCTCTACCTTTGTGTAAAAATTTTAAAAAATGAATATTCCTGCTGAGTTAAAATACACGAAAGATCACGAATGGGTGAAAGTTGACGGAAACGTTGCAACAGTTGGTATCACTGATTTTGCGCAAAGCGA
Organism: Flavobacteriia bacterium; assembly: GCA_046303515.1. Classification (GTDB taxonomy): domain Bacteria; phylum Bacteroidota; class Bacteroidia; order Flavobacteriales_D; family Crocinitomicaceae; genus M2408. Next base: position 1,510 of record JBKCGI010000062.1, read on the forward strand.
ATTGGGTGACATCGTTTACGTTGAAATCGAAACGGAAGGTGAATCTTTAGACCAAGAAGAGGTTTTTGGTTCAGTTGAAGCTGTTAAAACTGTTTCAGATTTATTTATGCCTTTGTCTGGTGAAATCATTGAATTCAACTCAGGTTTAGAAGCTGATCCAGAGGCGGTAAACAAAGATCCTTACGGAAAAGGTTGGATGATTAAAATTGAAATGAGTAATCCATCTGAACTAGATAATTTATTAGACGCAGCAGCTTACCAAGCTTTAGTTGGATAATTTTAGAAAACAACATATTTTACAAAGTCCTCTTTCACTTTTGAAAGGGGATTTTTTGTTTAAGAAAGGAAACTTTTAATAGAATACCGCATTTAAGGTATGGTGTTTAGAATAATTCTAATTAATTTTACAACTTAAATCCTTGTTGTGAAGCAGAACTTAAGTAAGTGTAAAATTGGAGAGATTTGGAAAGTAAAAGAAATTTTACCTTCTGCCATCAGTTCGAAGTTACTTGAAATGGGTTTCTATCAAGGAAAGGAATTGGAATTGTTGTACAAAGCACCCTTTGGAGATCCAATTGCAATTCGAGTTGGAGATTACGTATTATCCATGCGTAAAAAAGAAGCAAGTCTAATTGAGGTAGAATCTTTTTAGAAGATGAGAAAAATTGCACTTGTAGGAAATCCAAATACGGGAAAAACCTCTGTTTTCAATCGATTAACGGGTCTAAATCAACATATTGGCAATTTTCCAGGTGTAACAGTTGACAAAAAATCTGGAATCATCAAAGGTGAAAATGAATCGGTAGAATTAATTGATTTCCCTGGGACATACAGTATTTATCCGCATTCAAACGATGAAAAAGTCGTTTACGATGTGTTTTCAAATCCAAACCACGAAGATTTTCCTGATGAAGTACTTGTTGTAGTTGATGCAGCCAATTTGGAACGAAATTTATTACTTTTTACGCAAATTTACGATTTAAATATTCCTGTTGTTTTAATCATCAACATGCAAGATGTTGCCAAACGCAAAGGAATTAACATCGATAATTCTCATTTACAAAATGCATTTCCAGGAATTAAAATCGTAGAAACAAATGCGCGAGTTGGTTTTGGAATGAAAGAATTAAAAGAAGCAATTTTTTCTCCAAGAGAAAAAGTCATTTCGAAATCGATTATTCCAAATTTTTCTTTATTTGGAATTGATGAAAGTCAAAA
>JBKCGI010000063.1:0-61811 GCA_046303515.1 Flavobacteriia bacterium
ATTTACTTGTCAACTCTTCTTTTAATTCTGAAGAAATTTGATTTGAACGTCTAGACATTGCAACGATTGACTCGTAGATATTACCTGTGTTTTCTTCAAAAAGAATCGTATCACGTGTAATTGTTGAACGTTCAGAAGTACTGTTTTTTAAATTATGGTTCATCGTATTTTACTTTGAATTTGTTATTGTTGTCAATTGATTTATTAAATCGTCATGCATACCACTTAATTCCTTTAAGTATTTACTTTCGGGAAATAGGACTGCAAAGGTACGATAAGTTTCGATAGTTTTCTCAATTCGCTCCTTTTTTTTCTCTTCCACACTATTTTCAGACAATAAATAAGCATTTTTAATACTTACATACATGATTTCTTCTTTATGTTTTGAAGTTGGATATGTTGTTAAAAAGGTTTCAGCACTTGTAGTTGCCGCTCTGAAATTTTGAGTTTTTGCATACAACTTCACATTGTCATATTCTTTTTTCTCCAATTTTCCACGCAAATTATCCATAATGGCATTACATGTATCAATTCGATCAGAGTTTGGAAACAAATAAATAAATTGCTGCACATCGTTCAGCGCTAATTCTGTTTCTTGTTGATCTAAAGAAGAATTCGGTGAATTTTTAACGCTGCATAATGCTTTTAAGAAAAAAGCTTCTTCGGTTTTAGTGCTGTATGGATATTTATCGAAGAATGATCCAAAATAGTAGCCAGCCATGTAATAATCACCAGCTTCAAAATTTGCTTTTCCTATTCTATAATAAGAAAGTTCACCTTCACCAGATTTTGGTGTACGTTGGTAAACTTGTTCATACAAACCAACACTTTGCATCCATTTTTTCTTCTCGTACAATTGGTTTGCAAGTGTAAACTTCTTTGAATAATCATCTGCTTTTAATACTTTATTGTATTCAGAACATGAACCCAACAAAACAATGGCAAAAACACTACATATAAAAGCAAATCTCATCAACTATTTTTTTTCAAAATTAAGGTAAAAAACTGTTTCTCAATGTTAAATTAACTTAAAAACAATTTTAAAGTATGAGCCAACTTCTCACGCATTTCAGTTCTATCTACGATATAATCTAAGAAACCATGTTCCAAGACAAATTCTGAAGTTTGAAAACCTTCTGGTAAATCACGTCCAATTGTCTCCTTAACGACACGTGGTCCAGCGAATCCAATCAATGCATTTGGTTCAGCAATATTTAAATCACCTAACATCGCAAAAGAAGCAGTTACACCACCTGTCGTAGGGTCAGTCAAATATGAAATATACGCTAACTTGTGCTCAGCCAAAACTCCAAGTTTTCCACTAATTTTAGCCATTTGCATTAATGAATATCCAGCTTCCATCATACGAGCTCCTCCTGATTTAGAAATAATCATAAAAGGTGCTTTCAATTCGATTGCCTTATCAATTGCTCTTGAGATTTTCTCACCCATTACAGACCCCATAGATCCACCAATGAAATTGAAATCCATACAAGCAATCACAAAATTATAGCCATCCAAAGTACCATATGCAGTTCGGATTGCGTCAGTTAAACCAGTGTTTTTCTGAGTTGCTTTGATTCTATCTTTATAATTTTTTGTATCTGTAAAAGACAATGGGTCACCAGAAGAAAGTTTTTCATCCAATTCTGTATACTTTCCTTCGTCGAAAATGATTCCAAAATATTCCTCAGAACCAATTCTTTCATGGTATGAACATCTGTCACATACGAAGAAATTTTTCTCAAAATCTGCTTGTGTATGTACCGTTTTACAGTTGTTACATTTATGCCACAATCCTTCTGGAGTTTCTTTTTTCTCCTTTGTCGAAGTTGTAATTCCTTCTTTATTTCTTTTAAACCAACTCATTTCTTAGTTTTTAGTTATGAGTTATGAGTTATTAGTTTGAAGAATAGAGATAACACTCCTAACTTCTAACTTCTAACTCCTAACTTTTACAAAGTATTAACGTTATTTAAATCCTCAAAAGATTGAGTCAAACGTTTGATGAAAGTCAACTCACCTTCACGCACCCATTTTCTTGGATCATAATATTTTTTATTCGGTTGTTCTTCTCCTTCAGGATTACCAATTTGCGTCATCAAATAATCTTTTTTCGCTAAAACGTAATCACGAACACCTTCCGTATAAGCAAATTGCAAATCAGTATCGATATTCATCTTAATAACACCATATCCAATCGCTTCACGAATTTCTTCTAAAGTTGATCCAGAACCACCATGAAAAACAAAATCAACTGGATTAGCTCCTGTATTGAATTTTTGTTGAACGTATTCTTGAGAATTTTTCAAAATCTTTGGAGTCAATTTTACATTTCCTGGCTTGTAAACCCCATGAACATTTCCAAAAGCTGCAGCAATTGTAAAACGTGGACTAATTTTCATCAATTCCTCGTATGCATATGCCACCTCATCAGGTTGAGTGTATAATTTAGAACTATCAACATCAGAATTATCTACACCATCTTCTTCTCCACCAGTAATTCCTAATTCAATTTCTAAAGTCATTCCAATTTTTGACATACGAGCTAAGTATTTTTTACACAACTCAATATTTTCTTCAATTGGCTCCTCAGACAAATCAATCATATGTGAACTATACAATGATTTTCCTGTCTCAGCATAAAATTTTTCACTTGCGTCTAACAAGCCATCAATCCAAGGCAATAATTTTTTAGCACAATGATCAGTATGTAAAATAACGGTTGCGCCATACAATTCAGCTAATTCGTGAATATGTTTTGCCCCTGTTACAGCACCAGCAATGGCAGCTCTTTCATTTTCATTTGATAAAGCTTTCCCAGCGTTAAATAAAGCTCCACCATTTGAAAATTGAATAATCACAGGAGAATTCAATTTTGCAGCTGTTTCCATTACTGCATTTACAGTACTAGAACCAGTAACATTAACTGCAGGCAAGGCAAAACCTTTTTCTTTAGCATATCTAAAAATTTCTTGAACTTGATCACCAGTTGCGACACCAGCTTTGATATTGTGAGCCATAGATTTGTATTTTTAGCCTGCAAAGTTAGCAAAAAAATTATTGATAAAGCAAAAAATCACTTTATAAACATGTATATATAAAAACAAGCTGAATTTAGAAAGGAAAACCAATTCCAAATTGAATTGCAGGTAAAAAAGGATTTGGTAGATTTGCCAATGCTGTCGCCTTCTGATCAGCTGGTGTATCCAATGGGTTTGCAAAAACAGCAATTCCTTCTTTAATATACGATTCTTTGTTTTTCCAATATTGAAAAATCCATTTGGAACCATTTGAAAGGGCAGGATTTGTAAGCGGAAAACCAACATCTAGCCTAATAATCAAAAAAGTGAAATCGAATCTTAAACCTAATCCAGTTGATAAGGCTATTTCCTTATAAAAATTCTTAGAAAATTGTCCCCCTATTCTATTGTCATCTTTTTGGTAGGTCCAAATATTTCCCGCATCAACAAAAAAGGCCGTTTTAATAATAGATGAGATATTATATCTAAATTCTCCAAAGAGACCAATTCTTATATCCCCCAATTGAGTTGCTGTTCTGTTAGAGTCTAAATAATATTTATAAGAACCTGGACCTAAAGACCTTGCTCTCCATCCTCGGTTATCATTTGCTCCTCCTGCAAAAAAGCTATAATCGTATGGCAATGAAGTAGTATTATTACCACGGGGAACACCTATGCCAAGGATCCCACGACCATGTACAGAGGACTTTTTGTTCAGAGGCAAACTATAAATCACATCGTTATCAATTCTGATAAAGCGAGAGTAAGCAACACCAAAAACGGCTTTTTGACCTGTTTCAGTTGTATCTTTTAAATTCATTTTACTTAAAATCCAACCAGCACTCGTCAAAGAAGCATTATAGGCAATATTGTACTTTTTCTTTTTATCGCTCAATTTGTTATTGTACTCGTAAATCATTTTAAAGTTTTCCCAAACAAATTGATTGCTGTAGGCATTTCTTAAAAACAAATCATTACTTGCTGCCAACCTAGCTCTAAATGAATCTGAAGGCGCAATTTTTACAAATTTTATAGCCGCCGCTGGAATTCCCACTTGCAAAACCTGAGTTTTACCTGGGTAGAACTTCCACATGAAATTTAATTGAAATACCTCGCGGGTAAAATCAGTTCTCTTTTGATAATTATAGGCACTTGATAAAACCGTTCTTGGTCTATTTCTTTTGGATTGTTTGGATGCTCTTTTAATTAATAGAAGTCCAGGTAAATCTAATTTTGCAGAAGGACCGATTTCAAAAGTATTAAAACTTCTTGCCGATTTTAATGCACTTCCATCTAAATTAGTTTGAAAGACTGGAGGTTGCGACTCAAAACCACCCCCAAAACTTAAGGTTAATTTTTCAGAACCCCTAAAGAGATTTTTATTATTGTAATTCACTGAAGCTGATAGCCCTAAAAAGGAGTTCGAGTTTGTAAATTTCTGAGAAAAATTCACTGCTTGTTTCTTTGCTGGAACCAAATAATAATGCACCTCCACTTTATTCGTGCCTTTCAATTCCGTAACTACTGGCTTAATCGTTTGAAAAACATCTAATTGAACTAAACTATTGTAAGATCTATCGATGTAATATTCTTTATAAGTATTTAGGTTTTCAAGGTAATTTTGCAATTCTAAAATTTCAGGTTTCAAAGAAGGTTTTCCATTGTAAAGAATATAAGCAAAACGCCATGGATTTAAGGAATCTTTCTCCAATGGAATTCCTTGTTTTTTCTTTTGCTTTTTCTCCCAATATATTTTATTGTAAAATAAGGTATCAAAAGTATGTAACATATTCGTTTCCTTATCTTTAAACTCTAAGCCCTTGGACTCGATGTATTTTGAATAAGAACCTTTAAAATAATTGGTATCGATAATGTGGAAATAGACATTTTGAACATGCGTATCCCGATGTTTTAAATATACTATTGTAGAATCATTTTCTTTTATTTGTCGGTCAGAGAAAATGATTTTCAACTTCAATTTCATATTCGCAGTGTCGGCAATATAACTTATGTTTGTTGGACTAAAGCCATAAAGAGCATTATCTCTCATGTGTTTTGCGACCACAAAACGGTAATTATCTAAAATACTTTCATCAAATTTCTCTCCCAATATTGGATTAAAAACTTGTTTTTTCACATATCGATTATATTGTCCAAGAACGGTTGTATTCGGACAAACAATTATCAATGAGTCAATATAATAAGGCTTTCCTGAATGAATGGTGTATTTTACAGAACGCTTTTTAGGATTTTTCGGATCATCAGAATAGGATGAAGTTACATTTCCATAGTAATAGCCCTTTGATTTCAAATATTTACCAAGTTGAACAACAGATTTTTGGTATAAAACGGAATCAAAGATTACAGGTTTTTCTCCCCGTTTATACTTAATCCATTCCCTCAAAGAAAGACGCAAATTTATACTATCTTTTAAAGGAATTATTTTCTCCGTATAAACTGAATCTCCACGCTCTCTTGCCTTTAAAATGCGCTTTTCGTTGATGCGTTTTTGTTTGGCCTTCTTTGCTGTGTTCTTCTTTACAACTTTGGCGAAATGTTTATTTCTAGCTTTAACAACTTTCGTTGAATCAATCCAATTAAAGGTGTAGAGTTTCAATTTGACACCAATTGTCTTACGATTAGGTTGCTGACGAATTATCGTATTTATTTCATCTAAATTTAATTTTTCGTCAGTAAATTCAACCTCATTTTTATCCAATAAGTATAAACCATCAGGTACATTCTTGGTAGAATTACATGAAAATAATACTGTTAATAGGGAAATTATAATAAAATATGTAAGTTTGAACCCTTTCATTTGAATAATTACACAAAAATAAGAAAGATTTTCGGATGTTATCTAAAAACAAAATTAAATTTATTAAATCACTTCAACTGAAAAAATTCAGAGATGAAGCAAATTTATTTGTGGTAGAAGGTGAAAAATCAGCCAACGAAATTCTTGAAAATCGTCCTGAATTGATTTCTGAAATATATTACACTGAAGCCTTTGATTTAAAAGGTTTACATCAAAATCAATTTGAAGTCAATTTAATTACAGAAAAGGAATTGGCACAAATTTCAGGATTAAAAACAGCCAATAAAATTCTAATTGTTTGTAAAAAGTGGGAGGTAAATTTAAGTGATTTCAGATTCATTTTGGCCTTAGACGATATTCAAGACCCTGGAAATATGGGTACTTTAATCCGTTTAGCAGATTGGTATGGCGTTGAAGCAATTGTTTGTTCAAATAATACAGTTGAATTGTATAATCCAAAAGTGATTCAAGCAGCAATGGGTTCTGCATTTCGTACAAAAGTTTTCCATTTGGATTTACGGGAATTTTTATCAAAAACTAAATTGCCTATTTACGGAGCTTTGTTACATGGCGAAAATGTCTATCAAAATAAATTAAAAGGTGAAGGAATTTTAATTTTAGGAAACGAAGGGAATGGAATTTCTGAGGAAATCGAAAAATTGGTACAACATAGAATTACGATTCCTAAAAAAGGAAAAACCGAGTCTTTGAATGTTGCAACAGCTGGGGCGATATTGTTGTCGGAGTTTTTTAGAGGGAGTTTTTGATTTGTAATTTTTCTCAAAGGTTGAATATAAAATCTGATTAAAAGTTGTCACCCTCCTTAATCCTCCCTCAAGGGAGGAGGACAAAAATTTAACTAAAAAGTCCCAGTAAATCTTCTTGAGACAAGGATTTTAGAATATTTTGATCCGTTTGAATGATGTCTTCCGCTAATTCACGTTTATTTACCTGCAAGAGCATGATTTTTTCTTCAATGGTTCCTGGAGTAATCAAGCGAATCGCTACAACATTTTTTTGCTGACCAATGCGATAACATCTGTCAATTGCTTGATTTTCAACAGCTGGATTCCACCATGGATCTACCAAAAAGACGTAATCTGCTTCTGTCAAATTCAAACCAGTTCCACCAGCTTTTAAACTGATTAAAAACACTCTGATATCAGCATCATTCTGAAAACTGTGCACAATTTCTTCCCGATTGGTCGTTTGTCCTGTTAAATATTGATGTGAAATTTTAAGTTTATCCAATTCAGCACGAATTAAATCCAACATGCCTACAAACTGAGAGAAAACAAGAATTTTGTGATACTTAGATTTTGATTCAATTTCTTCTATAAGTACCTTCATTTTTGCAGAAGAATCTCCGTAATCTTCTTCATCGGAAAGTAATTTAGGTGAATTACAAATCTGACGTAACTTCGTTAAACCTTTTAAAACCAGCATGCTCTTATTTTCTGGTGCATCTGGATTTTTTGGCGCCAACAACATTTCACGAATTTGAGTTTTATAAGTATCGTAAACCATTCTTTGCTCAGCATCCATTTCACAATACAAAATCATTTCCGTTTTTTCTGGCAATTCTTTCGCTACTTGTTTTTTGGTTCTTCTTAAAATAAATGGGTTGATTTTTTGTTGCAATTCTTTGGCACGTTTGATGTCCTTAAATTTATCAATTGGCGTCGAAAACTCTTCTTTGAAACGATTTTGATTGATAAATAAACCTGGATTTGCAAAAGACATTTGTGCATACAAATCAAAAGTATTGTTTTCAATCGGTGTACCAGTTAAAACAATTCTATTTTTCGCCTGCAACAATCGGACAGACTTATAACGTTGTGAATCTGGATTTTTTATTGCTTGCGATTCATCCAAAAAGGCATAATGAAAACGGAAGTCTTTGAGTGTGGCAATATCTGCTAATAAAGTACCGTAAGTTGTTAAAACAACATCAAATTTGGAGAATTCTTTAGTGCTTTTGGATCGATTTGCGCCGTAAACACAATGGTATTTTAAACTTGGTGCAAATTTATCCATTTCTCGTTGCCAATTAAACAACAAGGAAGTTGGTACCACAATTAAATTCGTAATATCCTTATGTTTTTCCTTTTGAGAGAGCATAAAAGCAATGATTTGAGCGGTTTTCCCGAGTCCCATATCATCGGCCAAACATCCACCAAAATTAAATTCATCCAAAAAGTTCAACCAATTCAAGCCTTGTTTTTGATAATCTCTCAATTCACCTTTTAACTTTTTAGGAATGGAGACATCGTGAATCGTTTTAAAGGAGGCAATTTTACTATTTAAATAGGAAATTTCTTCAGCCACTTCTTGCGACAAAACTTCCTTTTCATACAATTCATCGACTGCACTGAAATTCATCTTGGAAGTGCGAATATTTCCATCAACTAATTCACCAGAACGGAAATATTTCGAAAATTTCTCGATCCATTCTTCAGGCATCAAACCTTCTGATCCGTCATCCAAAGTGATAAATCGACTTGAATTTTTTAGCGCTTTTTGAACTTGTTTGAGGGAAACATCTTCATTTCCGAATTTCACTTTCAAAGAAGTATCAAACCAATCCAAACCACTGCTCACTAAAACACTAACCTTGATTTTATTAGGATTAAGCTTGTGGTTTTTGATTTTATTGAATCCTAGTACATCAATGTCGTGATTTTTCCACACCTCAAAGGCATCAATAAACCAACCCGATTCCAAAAAATCTCTTCTTGGTAAATAAAAATAATCAAATTGACCGAGTTGTTCCTCAAAATCTGGGTGCAAGCGCATACACAAGCCCGCAAAAGAATTTTCCAAAACATGATCGCGCTCAACTGAAAACCAATTTCCTGCAGCATCCAATTCGTTGATTTGCTTTAAACTCAAAATCGGAATTTCAACATGACCGTATTTGATTGCTGGCGTAATTTGGATATAACCATCAGATTCTTCCAAATAAATGGTACGAATCAATTCTGTATCGAATGCTTTTTCAACTAATTGCTTATGCGTAGCTTTTTTGATGAATGTATAATTGATTTCTACTTTATCTTCTATTGGATTTAAAAAATCTGCCTTAAACTGCTCAAATTTGCTTTCGTGAATCGACAATTTGAAATTTTTATCCTTTAAAAACTTGAATAATTTGATATAATATGGATTGTCAATCAAATAAAATTTCATTTCAAACATGAAAATAAAATAGTAGCGCAATTTCACCATACGCAAATTCACTTTTTTACCATTTAAGTGAATATAGGCTAATATCTCATAGAAATTCTCATTCTCTTTGACCTGAAAAGACATGTAACTGTGTTCAGGCAAAACAATTTCAATCGCCTTGATAGATTGCGTTGTAATATTCTCAGACAATTTTGTGTCGTGGTAATAAATCGGTAAACCCAGAGGATTCTTGGCGATCGTTTTTAGTGCCTTAATTTTATCTTTTACACTCGAATTATTCTCGTATTTATCTTTAAATAAGCTAATTGCTGTAAAGAATTTGATTGTAGCCACATCTTCATAAGATTCCAATTCATTAATTGGATTGATTTCTTTTAGTGGATTTTTGATATTTCCTTCTTTTGTTGTTTTCGCCTCAAAAAAATGAATGAAGAAATTACTCGAATATTTGGATTGACTAAAAATTAAACCTTTTTTCGTTTCTAAATCTAAACTGATTGTATCTTTAATTGAAACTTTTTCTGGTAAAAAATTTTGTTTGAACTTTTCTAAATTCAACTCATTCAAACTAACCAAGTCTTTTCTTTTTAGTTTAAAAAAAGTTTCGGTGTATTTGCGTTCCAATTCAAAATACTGATCTAAATCTTGTTCCTCTTCTAAACCGTAATCTTTAGCGTGAACCAGCATTTGTTCTCTTCTCAATTCTTTGTCAAAAAATAGAGCAATGGCTTGATTGTTACGAACAATATACAAGGTCGCTGCCATGTGCGTACACATTTTTGCATTGAACTTTTTGCAGGTACAATCCAGCTTCAATTGCTTTTCTTCGGAAATGTAATCCAATTCCACATATTCTCCATCCCAAAAGGAAACCGTATTGTAAAACGTTCCTTTATTGACCTCCAACGATTGGATTTCGCAATTTTTCTTTCGGGTAAATTGATCTTTTGTTGCAATTGAAAAATGTTCAATAAAAGAATCTCTTAATTCTGAAAATTGAAAATTGTCTAAAATGTAATTTTCTGTCGTAGGATTTTCTTCATTTGGACTTGTTGCCTTAAAAATCGTACTCACTTTTGCTAATTCCTTTTGTTCAATTTCGGGATCAACATCTTGAAAATCATACAACTTGTCAGCTTCAAAAAGCGCTTTCACACTATGTTTACACAAGCCAGAATATGAGGTGGAATGTGGACAAGTACAAGAAGTTGAAATGATTTTTTGATTACCATAAATGATTTTCACATCATATGGCAAGGAACCTAAAATTACAGCTAAAATGGTATTATCAAACTTTTGAATATCAAACACTTCACATTCGTCAACGCGCGTTCGAACAGACGAGGATGAGTTTAGAATGACAAATTTTTTGATAAATTCATGAACAAATTTCATTGCAAAATGTAGATTTGAACAAAGGTAGTAAATTAAATCCTAAGAATCAATTTGAGGTTAAATCTTCGTTGCGTCAAATAATTCGGGATGGAATAATATTTCCCAGAAACGTCTTGAATCCATTGTTTAGACATTACATTATTGATTCCCATCAAATTAAATACCTCAAAAGATAACAATGCTCCCGAAAAGCGTTTTTTGACTTTTACTTCTGGATTTTTACTCTTTTTCATCAAATCATAGGACAAACCTAAGTCAGTTCTGAAATAAGATTTTTGACGTAAAGTATCTTTGTAACGTTCAAAATCTGGTGGTCCATAAGGTAAACGTGAACCAAAAAACAAACCTAATTGCACTGAAAATCTTTCGTAATTTGGCATGTTATCCTGAAACAAGATTGCGAAGTTCATCAACTGATCTGTCGGTCTTGGAATGTATTTAGCATCAACCACCAAACTATCAACTACTTTTTGATCCTCGCTGACACCAAAATAAATTCTTTCACCAGCTTGGTTATAATACAAAGTATATTTATCGCCTTCCACATCTTCTTTGGTAGATAAAAATCCTACTTTAAAAAAGGACTCAATTCCTTTTACAAATTCTCCGTGGACATTAAAATCGATTCCATAAGCGTAAGCAGTTGCCATGTTTTTGGCATAATAACGCGTACGCACATTATCCACTTCATAAGGATTTACATCCCACATATATTTGTAATACGCCTCTGTGGAAAATTTGAATGGCACTGCCCTATCCCACATGCTGAATAAGAAATCATATCCCCCAACTACGTGAAAAGATTTTTGAGATTTTACATTGAGATTCAACTGCCCATCAAAAGTTCTAAATTCTCTATAGAATGGCGGTTGATAATACAAACCTGTCGATAGTTTAACAATCGAATTTCTTCGTCTGATTTTATCTTTGTTGTAAAAATATGCTCTTGGAAAATAAACCAAAGAAAGACGTGGAGTCACATACAATTCTTGATTTACATCTGTATATCCTGCTCTTAAGCCAACATTAAAAACCAACCGATCAAGTGAGTTAGCAATTGTGTCGGTGTGAATTACGGTATTTGTTCTTTTCCCCGTTTTGGAATGCACTTTTTGTTTCACAGACACGAAATAATTTTGTTTCGCTTTGTTTTTCTCTGTTGAAAATTGTAAAAATCCGGTATATCGATTCGCTTCCAAACTCAATTTACTTTTTACGGTTTCAAACAATTCCACTTCAGAACTAGAACCTTGAGGCAAACTATAACCAGCAGAATCAATCATTCTCCATTCGCTCAAAACATCATTGAATTGATCTCTTTGATAATTGACTCCCCATTGCAATTTTGTTTTTTCTGAAAATTTGTAGGAACCGTTATGATACACATTGAAAATTGTGGCATTTAACTTATTTCTAGCATGATTAAGAAAAGTACCAACACCTAAAACCGCAATTGAATCGCCAAATTCTTCTTTCGATGGATCTGTTTCCAATTGATTGATGAAATATTGTCCTTGAATGTCGTAATATTCTCTTTCTTCCGTCTGAAAAACTGAAGTATAGAAATCTAATTTCAATTTGCGGGTTGCTTGCCATTTTAAAGCGGTACCTGCAGTTACCGTTTGAAATTTGGTTTGCTCTTGTCCATCAAAATAAATTTTAAAACGATAGGCTTCGTTTACTGTTCCAAAATCTGTTTCTTGCGTTTGAGGGGAAAATCGGTAGTTATTTGATGAGAAATGTGCAATTGTGCTCCACAATAATTTATCTGTAATGTAATAATTCACAAGTGTTTGCGCATCATAAAAAACAGGATTGTAAGCTCCCTTTGTTGGAAGAGAATTCAGTAAATAACCGTTTGCGCGATATCTTGCTCCTGCTAAATAATTTAACCTTGGACTAACTTTATGTGCCACATGAGATTCAACACCCAACAAAGATATCATCGCTGAGGCATTCAAGGAATCTGGTCGTTTGTATGTGATGTCCAATACAGAACTCAATTTATCTCCATATCTTGCATCAAAACCACCACCACTAAATTGCACATCTTCTACCAAAGCCGTATTGATAAAACTTAAACCTTCTTGCTGGCCTGAACGCGTTAAAAATGGACGGTTGATTAAAAAATCGTTGACATAAACTAAATTCTCATCAAAATTCCCTCCACGGACATTGTAATTGGAAGTTAACTCATTGTTTGAACTCGCAGCAGTGGTGTAGATTAAAGTACGTTCAAAGTTGGTATTAGGTAAATTCTGAATATCAATTTTTGGCAATTTAAACATCAGTAAATCATCCGTTTTGGCTTGAATTTCAACTGTTTTAAAACCTTGTATTGGGAAAATGATTGTTTTGAGAACTTTCGTTTCGTTTTCACTGGCAAAAACTTCTTGTCTTTGTTCCAAGGTATCAATGCGGTAAATGAACTCGTATTTCAAATTAGCTTTGATTTCCAAATAATACTTTCCAGCAATATCTGTTACGGTACCAATAAAATCATGGGAATTTGAAAAAACCTTTGCATTTTCAACTGGATTTCCATTTTTATCCACGCATTTACCAGAAACCTTAACCGTTTGTGAAAAGGAAGTCCATGCAAATATCAAAAATGTAAAACAGAAAAAGATTTTCATCAGACAAAATAACGCAAAATTTCTTGATTTATTTCACTTTAAAGATATTTATTGCGCCAAAAAAGTATATTTTATCCAACCTTCTTGACTTGTAGCACTTGCAAAAACAAACCGAGAAAGCAAGGCATATTTTTTTCCTTGTTCAATCATGCAGGAAGAGGCGTTGTAGCTTTTTTCCGGAACGTAAGTCGCAGAAACCACATTGCCGTTTTGGTTAACTTTAATTTTAATGTACACTTCGCCACTTGAGCCATATCCACAGGTGTAGCCAGGATTCCTCACCCACCATTCGTTGTTTTGAAAAGGATCTCTTAAACTGTAATCCACCATGGTTTTACCTTTGAAAGCGGTGTTTCCTCCTTGAGCATTTTGGTCAGATTTGGTTTTACTATCTGCTTTGGCGTCGGTTTTTTGTTGCTTCTTAGCTTCTTCCAATTGCTTTCGGATAACGTCTCTTTTTTGAGATTCACCCGTTTCGGCGTAATATTGTTTTTCTAAATTCTTGATTTTTTCAGCTGCGGATTGGGATGAACTTTTGTTTCTATCCCAGTTTTCATTTGAAGTTTGACGCTCGTCATTGGCGTTTTTCGCGATACTTTTCACGTCCCCTGAAGTCATCGCTTGAGGATCTACTTCAATGTTCTCTGGTTTGATTTCAATTTCTTCTTTCTCCAAAACAGTTTCATCTTCCCAAGAACTGATCACAAAGGTGCCTTCATAGGTCTGCATTTGGAAATACATATATAGTGCAATAAAAATTGTTATCGCAGTTAATACTCCAAATTTATGGCGTTCTATGAAATTAATAAACTTCCACATTAATTTTTCGACTTGATTAAGCTCATTTTTGGTAAGTAAAAATAATGAATTTCACTGTCAGTTACTAAAATTACGTATTCTTTATTCAAAAAACGAATTTGTTTGTAGCTTTCATTTGCAATAGGCGTACCATCTTTTGTTAAAAGCGTCAAGTTTTCACCCTCTTTTTTAATGTACAAATTCTCATTCAATTTTTTTATGTGGTCGTGAATGATTGGAATGAATAAATTCCCTTTTATGTCTAACATTCCGTATCGATTGTTAAAAGAAACAATTGCTACTTCTTTGTCAAAACTTCTTGCCTCATCATAGGTCGGCGGAACAATTATTTTGTTATTTAAGTCAATGTAACCCCACAAACCGTCTTTTTGAAAAGCAACTAAATCCGATATTTCTCCTAAGTTTTGGTAAGCAGGTTTTACCATCCATTTTCCAGTTTGATCAATGATTCCCCATTTGTTTTTTTGAAGTGCACGAGCATATCCTCCTGAGAAATTAGCGAAGTTTGAAATATTTGGTCGTGCATCAAAAGTTGGCGCTATAACTTGAACTCCATTTTGATCAAAATAACCTATTTTTCCATTCAAATTAAAAGCGATTCTATTTTCAGAAAGTGTACCTATTTCATCGTATTTGGCTGCTTGAATCAATTGACCTTTCAAATCCATTAGACCATAATAATCGCCTAATTCAAAACTGAATAAATTCTCATCCAATTGCTTCACGGAAGAAAACTTCAGAGGAAAAATCAAATTTCCATAACGATCAATAAAATTCTCATAATCTCCTAAAACAACCTGAGCAATTCCTTTGTTAAACGAAAATGCTTCTGTGTAGTAATCGCGAATCACTTGGTTACCGAATTTATCGTAATAACCAAACAAGGAATCTTTTTTAGCGAAAACCAAACCTTCAGAATACAAGCCAATATCTTCGTAAATAACGTCAAAAATCAGTTTACCAGTACGATCAATCACCCCAACTTTTTCATTCTTTTCAACTATCGAACGACCATCTTCAAAATCCGTTGCAGCGTCGTATTCGAATGGAATGATGACACGGTTATTTTTATCAACGAATCCAACTTTTCCTGCACGAGTTGCTTGCGCCAATCCTTCTTTATAAAAACTCAAACTTTCATAATTGGCTTCAGTCATCACTTCACCCTGATCTGTCATCCAACCAAAATAATCACCTCTCTTGTATGGAATCAAATTCAATTTCGCCAAATTCAATTCTTCACTCAACTCATTTTGAAAAGGATAATCTGGATATTCTCGTTTGAAGGCTTCTATACGTTCATCCGAATATTTGTACATGTAAATCTGAAACAATTTTCTCCAAGCCAAATCAACATTTCTGTTTGTCGGGAAATTTTTTATGAAATTGTAATAACTTGAAAGGGTATTGTTTTTCGTTTGAATTTTATAAATTTCATCCTCTGCCTGACCAACATAGGCATGAGAAGGAAAATCTTCAATAAACTTCATGAATTCAGCTAAAGTTCCATTAGAAGTTTGTTCTTCATATTCTTTTAAAGCAATTTCGTCTTTGGCCAATTTGACGTATTCAGAATTTGGATATTTAGATATGAAGGCTCTAAAAGATTCACTGGTATTACTTCGCATGACATTAAAGAAGGCAATCGAATCTCTTTTATGTTCAGCTATAAAGCGTTCTTGTGACCAAGGATGTTGGTTGATGAAATTTTGGTAAGCTTCTTCAGAATTGATTTCTTTGGTCAACTTAAAAAACAAAACACTCACATTACGCTTTAAATCTAAAATGTTTAATTCATTAAACTGATAAGTCTCTAATTCTTCTAATTGTTTTTCGCTCACTAATTTAAACGATTTTTCTGCTCGAAGGATAAATCGATAAGCTGAATCTAAATTATGAAACGGGTTGTCTTTTCTGAAATAAATCGTTGCCAAACCAAAGGCGCAAGGAGATTCATTCTTTTTGATTTTTTTTTCAAAAATGCGCTTTGCTTCAAAATAATTATAAATCTTCAATGCTTCATATCCTTTTTTAACAGAACTTGCAGAAGCAATTGTGAAGCAAAAGAAAATAGAAAAAATTAAAGCAAGTATTTTCATTGTTGAAATTATGAGCTAAAGTTAAAAAAAAAACCCTACCGAAATCGATAGAGTTTTTAATTATGTTAAAAAAACAATTATTTAGTTGTTCTTCCGTATCTTGTGTTGAATTTATCAATTCTACCAGCAGTATCGACATACTTAACGATTCCTGTGAAGAATGGATGAGATTTGTGAGAGATATCTAACTTGATCAATGGGTATTCATTTCCATCTTCCCAAGCTACAGTTTCGCTAGAAGCTGCTGAAGATTTTCCTAAGAATGAATATTCGTTAGTCATGTCTTTAAAAATAACCATTCTGTAGTCCTCTGGGTGAATATCTTTTTTCATCTTTATATAATTTTAATTCTTGTTGTGTTCAAAATTGGAGTGCAAAGGTAAACAAATAAATTTACAATCCAAACTTTATTTTAATTTATGCTTTTAATTTTTTACTTAAGTCAATCAATAATGGCGTACCAACACACAATGAAGAATACGTTCCAATTACTACACCAATTAACAAGGCGAAACCAAAACTCTTAATTGCTGGTCCACCAAAGATGAACATAATCAATAATACTACGAATAAAATCATAGATGTATTGAAGGTTCTACTTAAGGTTGTGTTCAATGATTTATTGATAATTGCATAGTGATGATCGTCTTCTTTTGAATTTCTTAAATTCTCACGAATACGGTCAAACACAATCACGGTATCATTCATCGAGTAACCAATTACCGTTAGAATAGCAGCGATAAACGCTTGATTTACATCTAAACTGAATGGTAAATAACCGTGTAACAAAGCGAAAATCGACAATACAAATAAAACGTCATGCGCCAAACTCACAATCGTAGCGATTGAATATTGCCATCTTCCAAAACGAATTAAGATGTATGCGAAAATTGCTAATAATGATAATGAAATCGCAATCGCTGATGATTTCCACAATTCACTTGAAACCGAAGCAGAAATACTTCTAGATTCTAGGATTCTATATTTACCAATTTTTTCTTTTCCAGCATCTAAACCTTCTTTCAATTTCTTAGTAACTTCTTCCGTTGCGTTATCATCTTTCAACTTGTAGTTTGTTACGATTTCAACGTTGTAATCATTTGATTTCGTTTTCAAATCGATAGATGAAATTTCACCTTTTTCTACAAAAACTTTAGATAATTGTTGACGGATAGTTTCAATATTTGCTTTTTGTTCAAATTTCACAGCAAAGGTTCTACCTCCTGTAAATTCAACACTTTGTTTTAATCCACGAGTTACCATTGCAACTACACCGATAATAGAAACTGTGATAGAGAAGATGTAGAAAAATTTACGTTTCCCAACCCAGTCAAAATTAAAGTTTTGGAATAAACCTTTAGAGTATTTAGTATAGAAACTAATTGCAGCTCCTTTTTCTTTCCATCTGTAAATAATCAATTTAGAAATTACAATTGCAGAGAACATAGAAGTAAAGATACCAATGATCAAAGTTGTTGCAAATGATTCGATTTCACCTGTTCCGAAAACTTTCAAGATAATCGCTACCAATAAGTGAGTTACGTTCGCATCAATGATAGAAGGTAAAGCTTTTTTGTAACCAGTATCCAAAGAACCAGCTAAATCCACTCCGCGATATTCTTCCTCTCGAATACGCTCAAAGATTAAGATGTTCGCATCGACTGCTGTACCAATTGTTAACACGATACCAGCGATACCAGCTAATGTTAATACAGCTCCAAAAGAAGCCAAACATCCGAAAATCAAAATTACGTTGACAGTCAAAGCTATATTTGCTGCTAAACCTGCTTTTCCATAGTAGAAGAACATGTAAAGTAAAACTGCAATGAATGCAAAAATGAAAGAGTACAAACCAGCAGTTGAGTTTTCAGCTCCAATTGTTGGTCCTACTTTTGTTTGATCTTTAATCACACATGGAGCAGGTAAAGCACCACCGTTCAATAATCCAGATAAATCTTTCGCTTCTTGAATTGAGAAATTTCCAGTAACCTCAGTTCTACCATCACGAATAACAGACATTACATTTGGAGCAGAATAAATAACATCATCCATTGAAATAGCAATTTGTCTATTCAAGTTTTTAGTTGTCATTTCAGCCCATTTATCAGAACCGTCTGCAGTCATTTCAATATTTACAACAGATTGTGTACCTTCTTGATTTCTACCTGTAGTTGAATTTAAGATATCGCTACCACCGACATAAGCTTTTCCTGAAGGAGGAATAATAACTGCATACAAAACATACGCTTTTTTCTTATTGTCACCAACTGTTTCTTCGTTTGCAGACCACATGAATTTCAAATCTTCTGGGAAGACATTCATGATGTCATTACGTTTCAACAATTTGTCAACAGCTTGTTTGTTTTTGAAATCAACAAATCCGATTCTAGAAGAAGAACCTTTTGTCATATAATCTAACAATCCTTTTTGTGTTGCTTTGAAAGTTGTTGGAGTCGTTGTGATATCTTTTGCCGTATCATTAGAATCAGCTTTATCAGTTGAATCATTTACAGCAGTAGTTGTATCCAATTCCACAACTTCAATAATTTCTTGCTGACGAGATAAATTATTCGCCTCAGCCAATTGATTTTGAATTTGCTCTAAAGTATACGTTTCAAAAAATTGAAGATTCGCAGTTGATTTTAATTTTTCACCTACAGTAGTTTCATCTTGAACACCTGGCAATTCAATATACAAACGGTTGCTATTCAAATCTTTTTGAATGTTTGGTTGAGCAACACCAAATTGGTTGATACGTTTCGTCATGATTTGTTCAACACCATCCATAGATGAAGAAACTTTATTTTTAAAGAAACTTACAACTTCAGCATTTGTTGAGTTTTTCGTCAATTCTTCAACCTCATCAATTTTCAAGGTACGAACGATTAACGATTTACCATTGATTTTTTCGAATTCACTTCTGAAAATATCGATAAAATCTCCACCTTCGATGCTTCTTCTTTCAGCAATCTCGAAAGGTTTTCTGAATCTCAAATCTCTTGGGTTACGAGCAAAACTTTTCACTAATTCAGGAACAGAAACCTCTAAAGTTACACTCATACCTCCAACTAAGTCCAAACCGAAAGCTAAAGAACGCGCCTTAACTTCTTGGAAAGTTGAACCGATAATTGGGTAAACTGGTTTATCAGCTTTTCCTTTTAAGATATCATTTATGAATGCAGCTTTCGCTAATTCTTCTGATTCTGGTTGGTTGAAATCAACCTCTACCCCATTTGGCAAAGTTTCTTTTCCGCCGTTACTCTTAGCTTTTTCTCTTAACTCATCTACTAAGATAATTGCTTCTTTCTCAGCTTTCTTCTCTTCTGAGTTGGATACAAATGTGAATGATAATTGGTATACACAAACAATACTCAATAGTATTGTTAAAAACCAAAAAAATCCTTTATTACGCATAATCGCTATGTTGGTTATTAAATTTTTAAGCCCGCAAATATAGAATTTACAAACGGCATTTTCAATAAAACTAAATAAAAAAATATTACTCAGCTGAATATCAATTAATTAAACTTTAAAGTTTTTTAATTAAAAGTGTGATTTAGTGGTTTTTAATGAATTTTAGGATTTCTTCAGCAAAAAAGTCCCAAGATAATTTTTGATTTTTTACCTGAATTTCAGATTTAAATTTATTTTCCAAATTTTCATCAAAATAATATTCAATTTTTGATTTCAAATCCATGTTATCTTCAGCTGTGAAAATCAACCCATCTTTCTGATCCTGAATACTTTTCGGGAAAGATCCAACATTTGACGCTACGATTGGTATTTCAAAATGATTGGCTACGGCAACAATTCCACTTTGTGTTGCAGAACGGTAAGGTAATACACACAAATCACTCGCCGAAAAATAAACGGATACCGCCTCATCTGGAATGTAGTTCGTATGCAAAAACACACGGTCATTTAACCCTAAAGCATTAATTTGCTTAAAGTAAACATTTATATCCTCGTAACATTCACCTGCAATCAATAAAATATAATCCTCATTTAAATAGGATAAAACGTCAATTAAAATATCTAAACCCTTATATTTTCTGATTAATCCAAAAAACAACAAAACCTTTTTGTCCTGCGGCAAATTCAATTGCATTCTAGCTTGATTTTGATCTAATTTATCGCCAAAATGATTGTAATTAGGATGCTCTAATTGAATGTATTTTGCAGTTGGCTTCATCGTTAATAAATCAGCTTTTACCTTATCTGACATGACAACAAAAGAATCAAATTGTCTTAAAAAATAACGATTGACGAATTTGTCGTAGAATTTCTGTTCATGAGGAATTAAATTATGCAGGATAGCTATTTTTTTTTCCACTTTTGATTTCTTGGCAATAAAGCCTTGACAAATTCCAAAAAAAGTCATCCAATAGTTAACGAGCAATACATCCGCTTTTTGATTATTTACAAAGTCTTTTGCCTTGACATAACTTAAAGGATTGATTGAATCAATAATTTGATTCGTTTCAATTTTTTCAACCACATCATTTTTCTCAACGAATTGTGTTTTTCCTGGAAATAAAAAATTAGGGTATTGTCTTTTGAAATTTAAAGGAACAAGCTCATAGTTTTTTTGCTTGAAAGTCTTTAATAATGCTGAACTAAATTGTGAAATCCCTCCTCGAAAAGGATAAAAGACAGATAAAAAAACGATTTTCATTTATTCTACACCAAAACTAATAACTTCGTAAAAAAAATCTTTTCCCGTTATTGGATTCAAATAATTTGAATTTGTTATTTGATAGTCTTGATAATGTTTTTTCACCAATCCTATTCCAGCAGCATAAACTTCATATTTACGACGGTATTCAATAAAATTCAAGGTAGAATCTTCCTCAACAACTAATGTTGAATCAAAATCCATATTACCAACTTTATACGGCTTATGAATTTTATCGTAATATAAAAAAGCCTCTTCGTAAACATTAAATGCATTTCCATCCCATTCCTTAGCTAAAGTAGGAGCAAAAACTAATTTAATCATGCGCTGATTTTCTTCAACTAACTCCGCACGCTCTTGATCAATAATTGCCGTCCACAAATCTTTTACTACGTATGTTTGCAAATTTTCATCGTAAATATATCTGTAGAATTTTCTCGCAATCCTACCAGAATTGTCAATTACAGTATCTCCAACTACAGTTTTTAATTTGTAAGTTTTTGAAGTAGGATTACTAGCAATATATTCCGTTTCCGTTACTTGATACTCTACAAATGTACCCTCAACTAAGGGAAAATATTCATGATGAAAATTAACTTCTTCGTTATCTTTTTTGCAAGAAACAAAAATCAAAGTCACCAACAAAAATAAAATTACATTACTTTTTAACATACGAAAACATTGTGAAGGTAAAATTACGAAAAACTATCTAATAATCCAAGAAAAATATTTTACCTTTGTAACTAATTCATTAAAGTTCATTTGAAAAAAGTCCTGTTTTTATTCACCTTTTTCACCACTAACCTGTTGTTTTCACAAAGAGTTGGCTTAGTGTTAAGTGGAGGCGGAGCTTCTGGCTTTGCGCACATAGGTGTTTTAAAAGCATTAGAGGAAAACAATATCCCAATAGCCTATATAACAGGTACTTCCGCTGGAGCGTTGGTTGGATCGATGTACGCTTGTGGTTATTCTCCAAAAGAAATTGAAGCCTATGTTTTGAGTGAAAAATTTCAATACATGACCCAAGGAAAATTAGAAAAAAACCAAGAATTCTTCTTTTTTGAAAATGATGAGGATGCAAGTGTTTTTTCAATTCCTTTTGCAAAAGATAGTATTTTAAAAAAATCCCTGCCAACAAATTTTATTTCATCTGTCCTATTAGATTTTGAAATGATGCGTGTTTTAGGAGCTACAAGTGCGTCATATGGAGATGATTTCAACAATTTATTCGTTCCTTTCAATTGTGTAGCTTCTGATATTGTAAAAAAAGAAAGTGTTGTTTTTTCAAAAGGAAAATTAAACTTAGTAGTTCGTGCCAGCATGACTTATCCGTTTTTTATTAGCCCAATTGAAATTGATGGAAAAATGCTTTTTGACGGTGGTTTATATAACAATTTCCCACTCGATGTGATGTATTTAAATCACGATGTGGATTTTATTATCGGTAGTAATGTCACCTCAAACGCAGCGAAACCTACTGAAGATGACTTATTTAGTCAAATCGAAAACATGCTTGTTTCCTATTCAAACTTCACCTTACCTTGTGAAAGTGGTATCATTATTAACCCTAAATTAGATTTAAACACCTTTCAGTTTGATCAAGTCAAAAAAGCAATAGATCAAGGTTATCTTGAAACACTCAAGCATATTGATTCCCTTAGAAAACACATTGTTGAAATTCAAAATCCTGACGAACTCAGAGAAAAAAGAATCGCATTTAAAAAAGTCGTAATGCCTTTAACTATTGGTCAAATATCTACTATAGACAAAAATGGTAAAGTGGTAAATTTTGTATCCAATTCAATCTCAAAAAAATCAAAACCAAAAATTATTTCTGAAAAAAAATTTACAAAAAGATATTTCAGAACCTCCAATTTCGATCAAGTGGATAATCTTTATCCCGCATTGACAAAAACTGATACGGCTTTCAACCTAAACCTTTATGTAAAACGCGCCAAGGAATTTAAACTAGATGTAGGTGGTCATTTTTCATCTCGTCCCATCAATACAGGCTACATCGGTCTTTCCTACTTGTATGTAAAAAAACACGCTCTCAAATTAAAAGCAGAATCCTATTTCGGAAGATTCTACGGTTCAATTAAAACGAGTCTAGATTACACCGTCCCTAGTTATTACCCGATTTCAGCAGAGCCATATTTCGTAATGAATCGATGGGATTATTTCAGGAGTTCTGCAACATTTTTTGAAGATGTAAAACCTTCTTTTTTGGTTCAAAACGATATTTATTACGGTTTAAAGTTCAAAAACCCAATTGGCAATAAAGGTAAAAGTACAATAGACGCTCGAATTTTCGAACTCGATGACACCTATTATCAAACAAAAGAATTTACGAGTAAAGACACAGCTGACTTAACTGTTTTTAAAGGAAATCAACTCTCCTGGAACATTGAATTTAATACTTTAAACAAAAAACAATTTGCCAACGAGGGCTCATTGTTTAACATGAAATTACGTTACGTAAATGGAAAAGAAAGAAGTATTTCAGGCTCTACATCTCCAGTGAAATACGACGAAACAAAAGCACACAAGTGGATTCAATTAAATCTTGAATTGCAAAATTTCATGGTTAGTAAAAAACATTTCCACTTAGGTGTTCATGGAAAAATGGTTTTAAACAGTCAATCTCTATTTAAAAACTATACGGCAACTTTACTTAACACTACAGAGTTTGCTCCCATTCCAGATTTACAAACTTTTTTCTTGGCAGAATACCGCTCTCCTCAACATATTGGATTAGGAATCAATACTATTTTTACACCATTCAAAAACCTAGATATCCGCTTTGACTCGTATTATTATCAACCATTCAAGCAATTGGTTATTTTTGATGATGGAACTTTTGGTTATTCGAAAATATTTAAGGGAGAAACTTGGCTATATTCACTTTCAAGTATTTATCACAGTCCAATTGGGCCAATCCGTGCAACTTTCAATTACTTTCCAAAACAGGAACAAAAAATATGGTTCCAATTGAGTTATGGATTCCTGATTTTTAATGAACGAGCAATCCGTTGATAACTCTTTAACTTTTATTTTTTTGCTCGCAAGTTTTTTCTTAATTTTGAGGAAAATAAACGAATATGTTTTCAATCTTAATCTTTCACTTGCTGACTATCGTTAATCAAGATTTTAAGCAAAATTTTCATGTAGTTGAAAATAAAATATCTGTTCAAAAAGACATCGAAAAAGATTATGATCAATTGTATATTTATCGCTCTGAGGATAAAGCTATTGTTCAAAAATTATTTGTTAAATATCTTGAAAAAAATAAACTTGCTTTCAAACTTGTCATTATCCGAGCAAATTGTGATACTGAAAAAAATGCAGTAGCGAGTTCAAATGCTAGCGGAGATGGAGAAATTGACGAAGACGCCGATGGAAATGCTTATTTAGCAATTGAATACAAGTTTGAAGATAAGGATTGTTATCTTGGCATTCGAATTTCTGAAGATAAATCTTTAGCCAAAATAGTTTATGCTAGAAATAGTGAAGGAGAGGATTTGTGTCCACTTGTTACCGAAAAAATCATGTATTCCGAATAAATATGAAAATTATTAATCGAGGTTTCATCATTGTAAAACCTAAACAAGCTTTCTGGGATTGGGCAAATGCTTTCGAAGAAGAACTATCTTTCTCTGAGGAAGATGAATGCGAAGGATCTGTTTATTTGATTGAAGAGGAATTTATGGATTTTGAACCTGTTTTGGAGAAAAACTTTAAGAAAATTTTCAAAAACGAACTTTCTTCCGTAACAGATGAAGAACATTTTCCACCAAAAATGGATTTAGAATTATTTTTATCTTGGTTCCATATTGATTATGGTTCAAGTGTTTTCGATAGTGAAAAATCAAATTTATTAGCTGAAAACATCGAATAATGCATTTAAAATCTCTTTCTTTAGTTAATTTCAAAAATTACCAACAGGCAGAATTTCTGTTTGAAGATGGAGTGAATTGCCTTGTCGGAAAAAATGGTTCGGGCAAAACAAATGTTCTTGATGCTGTGCATTATTTGAGTATGTGTAAATCTTATTTGAATCCTGTTGATAAACAAAATATCCATTTTGGAGAACATTTTTTCGTGATTCAAAGTGTTTGGGAAGAAAACGAACAGCAACAAGAAGTATATTGTGGCGTAAAAGCTGGACACAAAAAAATAATTAAAAAAAATAAAGTTGAATACGAACGTTTGGCGGATCATATTGGATTGTTTCCAACGGTAATGATTTCGCCTTACGATAGAGATTTAATTGCTGAAGGAAGTGAAGTTCGTCGAAAATGGATGGATGGAATTATTTCGCAATTTGATCGCTCCTACTTGGATTTACTAATCAAGTACGGTAAAATTCTAGATCAACGAAATGCCTTACTGAAACATTTTTACGAAAATGGTTTTTTTGAACGCGAAAACTTAGCTGTTTGGGACGAACAATTGGTTCCGATTGGACAAGAGATTTACGAAAAAAGAAAAGTTTTTATCTCAGATTTTTTGCCCGTTTTTAATCATTACTATAATTTTATCGGGGAAGAAAACGAACAAGTTGAAATTGAGTATAAATCACAACTAAATGATTTGCCTTTTGCAGATTTGTTGGAAGCAAATAAACGCAAAGATGCTCAAAGCTTGTACACGACTGGTGGAACGCACAAAGACGATTTGATTTTTTCTATCCGTCAAAATCCGATTAAAAAATTTGGTTCGCAGGGTCAACAAAAATCCTTTATCATTGCTTTGCGTTTGGCACAATTTGACTGGTTGACCAAACACCTTAACAAAAAACCTTTGTTGATGCTGGATGATATTTTTGATAAATTAGATGCCATGCGTGTTCAAAAATTAGTTTCTTTAGTTTCGCAGCAAGTTTTTGGTCAAGTTTTGATTACTGACACCGATATCGAACGTATTCAACACTTGTTTGAAGAAGTTGGCGTGAAATACAATTTATACGAAATCGACAAAATCGATACAAAAGCAGAAATTTATGGATGAGCGCAAACGACTTTCGAATGAAACTTCTTTGGGTGATGCCATCGCGAAAATCCTAAAGGCTTATCGCCTAGACGGTAAACTCAAGGAAATCGACGTCCTTTCCAAATGGGAAGAAATGATGGGAAAAGCTGTTTCGATGCGCACCAAAAATATTTATATCCGCAACAAAACCATGTACCTCGAATTGGATTCTTCCGTGATGCGTGACGAATTATTGAACGGTAAATCTGTTATAATTCAGCGGGTAAATGAAGTGGCTGGATTTGAAATGATTAATGATATTTGGTTCACCTAGTCTCCTACGCCAAATGCCTTATATTTAAAACTGTATGTAACCAACAAGACAATTTTCATTATTTTAGAAATGAAAATTAATGGTTATGAAAACAAAAATTCTCCTTTTTTTGAGTCTCGTCTTGGTACTTTTCTCTTTTCGAAATAGTGTAACAGGGCTCGATTTTGATTTCGCAGAAAGCTATTGCTCCAAAATCGAAAAGCAAGTCAGGGTTATCGCTAAACAGTATGACCTAAAATCATCCGAACTCATTCCAATTATTTATCCTGAATGTTCGCGGTTTTCAGTTTTGTCAAATGTTTTTGAGAGCGATATTTTATCCTACTATTATGTGCAAAATGGTAGAAAAGGAGCAGATTTTTCTGTAGGTTATTTCCAAATGAAGCCAAGCTTTTTAGAAGATTTAGAAGAAATCATCACGAAGGATTCAAATTTCACTCAATATCGTTCCAAATTTGCTTATGCAAACAAAAACACAAAGGAAATTAGAACAGAACGTTTGAATCGCTTATTCAGTGAAACCTGGCAAATCGAGTATTTATGTGTTTTTGTGAAATATACTAAACTAAAATATAAACCTTCTGAAGATATTTCTTTATTAGAATTCAGCGCCTCAGCTTACAACTATGGATTCACTAAACCTCATGAA
This sequence comes from Flavobacteriia bacterium, assembly GCA_046303515.1. Lineage (GTDB taxonomy): Bacteria > Bacteroidota > Bacteroidia > Flavobacteriales_D > Crocinitomicaceae > M2408. The sequence continues at coordinate 26,609 of JBKCGI010000063.1, forward strand.
GAAATTATTTTTTGGACGAAGCAAAAAGCTTTTCCAAATGGTTTAAAATCAAACAAAGAGAATTTTGTTTACAGTGAACTTGCACAGAATTATAAACTAAAAAAATACGGAAATGAATAGACTATTTTTATTGGGATTCATACTTGTATTGGGGATGAACACCTTCGCGCAAAACATCATCAAAGTGCGCAGCAAACATAGTAAGGAACTGATTCACACCATGAATAACGAAGAATTTTTTGGTCGAGGAGAATCTAAAATTTTTATTCAAAAAACGAATGTGGGCTACGAATTCATTACCCGAAATAGTAAAAACAAATTTAACCTGTATAAAAATGGAAGCAAATTAGGCGAATACACCTATCCCCGCTTTTCGGATGCCTTATATTATGAAACAGAGAGCAAAAAAGATGAAGAAACACTTTACACGCTACATATGAAATCTGGTGAAAAATTTGGTCCGTATCAATATGTTAGTCCTTATTTTTCGAAGGAAAATAAATTAATTGCCTTGCGATACAAAGAAAATGGAAAGGTTTTTTTTAGAGATTTTAAAATCAACAAAACATTTGGTCCTTTTGAAGAAATTTACGTTCAAACTTTAGAATCTTTTGCCACAACAATCGAATATCGAAAAGATGGCAAATGGCATTTAATGAATAACGAAGTGATTTACGGCCCTTTTAATTCTGTCAATTACCCATACCAACGAAAAGCCAGCGATCCTTTTTATTTTACTTTTCAAAACGAAAGCGATGAATGGCAAGTATATTACAAACAAACGTTTGATTTTAAATTTACCAATTCACCGAGTGTAACGATTTTTGAAAACGACAAAATTCTCATCAACGGAGATTTAAAAACAGACGAAGGGGTTAAAAAAGTATTTTTGATTGACGGGAAATCTTATGAAGATTATTACAACTACAAAAGTTTGGCCTACAACAATTTTGGTGAGGTTTTAGTTTTAGAAGCCAATCGCGAATCTGAAACGGACAAATCCAACATTTACCAAAACAATACGCTATTGGGAAGCTATCAAATTGCTCATTTATTTTCTTCCAATGTACAGAAATCATCCATCTACGATTTAATTCTTATCGAAAAAAGTACTGATCCTGACATTCAATCTGAATCGTATTCTGTATTCAAAAAGGATAAAATTATTCCAATTGGAACGAGTGATGACATTGAATTAAACGACTTATTCTTAATCGGTGAAGATGTCATTTATATTCGTAAAAAAGATTCTGTCTTAGTTGTGAACGGTGCACCAACAAAACACAAAAAAATCACATACATAGATTATGCTAACTATCCTGAGGAAGTTTTCATGCTCAAAAAAGAAGGTCGCTTTGATGTGATCCTAAAAAATGAAAAGGTCTTGACTAAGGAAGAATTAAAAAACACACGCTTTAGTCCAGATTGGTACATGCTAAAAGACAAAAGTTACTCGTATGAATTTATCGATGGTAAAAAGTATTTATATGCCAAAAATTCCAACAAAAAAATTGGACCAGTGAGTTCTCAAACAAACATTGAATTCTCAAAAGACTACAAACATTATGGAGAATCTGATGAACGAACAATGGAGGTTTCAATTGATGGAAAATTAGTTTCCAAAGGGTTCAATATCACCTACAACCCTCACGCAAACACCTTTCATTGGTTGAGTATAGAAGGGAAAAAAATGTTTTTACACACCTATCAAATTGATTAATTATGAAAAGTTTAAATTTAAAATCCAGCTCCATTATTCTTGCAACAGTTTTGTTGGTCGCTTGTTCAAGTTCCAAAACAGAAGAAATTATCCAAACGAAAAGTGTTGTGAAATCACCTTTTAAAGGAATTGATGTCAAACAAAATTTCTATACGATTGATGCTTCCAAAGATGAACAAATCCTCACACAGGAAGGAACAACAATAACGATTCCAGCAAATTCTTTGGTTGACAAAAAAGGGAAAAAAATACGCGGAAAAGTACATTTGAATTATAGAAGCATTGATACTCCGGGAGAAATCATTGCGAGTGGAATTCCAATGACTTACGATTCCTTGGGTGTGAAATACGACTTCATTTCGGCTGGAATGTTTGAAATTGGTGCTAAGCAAAATGAGGAAGAATTATTCATTGCCAAAGGAAAGGAAATAAATGTTGATTTTGCATCATTCAAGAATGGAAATGATTTTTCTTTTTACAAACTCGATACAAAAACAGGAGATTGGTCATTCAAAGGAATCACTGCACCGAAAATAAATCAAAAGAAAATTCAAAAGCTCCAACGTTTCAAAGACGATAATTTAATCGAATTGGATGTGGATTTTTCTGTAAATGAGGAATTGAAAGAATTTGATAAATTGAAATGGGTTTGTGTGGATGAAAAAGATAAAAACAATCCAATCAAACACAAATGGATTTTGAAGGAAAATTGGTACGATATTTCTATAAAAACACTTGACGCTTCAAGAGGAATTTACGAAATGAAGTTATCCAATGCTAAAAAAACTGTTGCCTTTAAAGTTTCACCATATCAATTGGATGATGCGTCAATTGCTTCAATGAATACAAAAGTCAACACGCTAAATGAAACCGTAAAAGCCAAAAAAATAGAGGAAGCACGTATTCAACTGGAAGCAGATATCAATCGCAATTTCGCCATTTCATCTTTCGGTACCTACAATTGGGATAAAATTGATAAACTTGTTACTGAAGGTTCTTTAGCGGTGACAAATGCAGCATTTGAAATTGAATCCAAATCCCTCGACAAAGCGATTTCTGTTTTTCATTTCAGTGGAAAAGATAAATTATTGTCACGCATCACTCAAAAATGGGAGAAACTGGTTTATAATCCGAACGAAACAAATAAAATGCTAATCGTTTTACCTGAAAATTATGTGGCGATTAGTAGTCCAGAAGAATTTAAACGAATTGCGAATCAAAAAGATTTTGTTTTTAATTTAAAAAAGAGAGGTCAAAAAATAAAATCCATTGCGGAGTTAGATCAACTTTTAATACAAAACTAACGTTGTTTTACCGCACCTTTTTTAGCTTGAGGGATTTTTAAAATCCAGGTGTAATTTCCAATGAAATGCGAGTCAAAAAACCCTTTTTTGGTATATAATTTTTTCGGGAAATAAACGCGATTATCTTTGGAAAGCCCTGCAATTTTTGATTGTGGGGCAACACCATCTTGCAAACAAGGAGCATCATATCCCTTTTTTTCTAAATTAACGCCATATTGCCAAATTTCCTGCCATTCCTTTTGATTTACCTTTCCTGACTTAGCATTTTCAGGAGCGATGATGTAAAATCCTCCAAAATTAATCTTCCCTCTTAATTCATCCACTATTCCAAGGGAATAAGCAAAACCCATACTGTGAGCCACAAGAAACAAAGTATCATTCTCAGAACGATTCGGAATATCATTTAAAACTTGCAATAAATTTCGACCTGCCAATCTTCCCTTATTTCTTCTCAGCTGAAAGCCTTTTCGATTTGGACTTCTGCGCAACTGATTTATAGTTTTGGTGTCATTCAGTAATTTATCTTTCAGCGATGGATTTCCCCAATAGTAACATTTATGTTTTTTGGGATTAGAACAACGTTTTGGATATTTATTAGAGAAAGTTGTGAAATTGATTAAACTCCGATAATCCGAAGTCTCCGCGGAAAAATGGCCATCGGCATAGTATGTATCGTTGGGATTAATTCTATTCTGGAACAATAAATTCACTTGATTCCATTGTTCCCAATAATCATAACGGTCGAAATCATAAATTACATTTTTTGAATTTTGAAATTCAAGCCCTTTAGCTTTAATATCTGAAAAATTTTCCTCAACCGTTTTTCCTAGTGATGTTGGTCGATAACCATTAACAAAAACCAAAATACGTTTTGGAGCATCTTCAATTTTCAACTTTTCAGTAATGTTTTTTCCAAAGTGATTAAATACTTCTTGCTTACTGATCTTACCGGTCGAATCAATATATTTTATCACAAAATAATGACTAGACACTTTTTCTTTATAATCGAACTCTGACACTAATAAACTGTCAGAATTATTCGTGTATTTCAATGTTTTTTTCGCCTCGTTAAATTCGAAATACAAAACAGCTTTTCGTTTTTTAACTGACCATTTATTGTTTTTTTGGACTAAAATCTCGGTACATAACCCAAATTCCTCCTTGTGGGACAACTGCTTGTTTAACAATAAATCCATTTTAGCTTCTTTATATTCAGCATTGCCGAGTTCAGGAATTGGACCTGAAACCACAATAAATTGATCCAAGACGAGGTTACTTAAATCAAAGCTTAAAAGCAACAAATAAGAACCACCAACAATCAATGGTAAATACAAAACCCTTCTCCAAAATTTTCGCTTAAAAGATTTTTTCTCCCAATATCGTTTTAATCTTTTCCTGAAAAAATTGAAAATGAAAAATATTATTACGAGTAAAATGAAATTAATAATTGTAATAAAGTAATTGCCCAATTTGTAAAAAGGCTTCAAAAAAGCATATTTGACATTAAAACGATAAGACAAATAATTTTTTTTGTATGGCTTTTTAATGGCATTTAGAAAATTCTTCTGTTTGAAAACTATGTTCCCTTATTTATCTTCTTCCCAGAAATAGTAGTCAACTGTTCCATTATTTGTTTTTACAAACTCATCATTGTCGTAAAATGAAAAAGTTACGTTACTATTTTGAAAACCCTCCCATTGAAAAAAAGTAAGATGCGAACCTGAATTTAGATTCATCAAATTATTCTGGTTCACTACATTTTCCTGGTTTTCATTCCCATAGTCTTGCAAACGTGCAATTCCGTATGCCAAGGTTTTAGCAATTGATTTAGCAAATGTTTTTTCATCGGAAGAAAACCTTGTAAAACCTAAGGATTTATTTTTCACCATAAATCCAGAGATGGCGGAATCTGGAAAAGAATTGATTACAAAAATATATTTCGTTTTCTTATCGGCATTTGGATTAGCTGCAAAATACAAATCACGCAACAATCGCATTTGACCTGTGTAGCGAATATGATTTTCTTCAGGATTGCTAAAAATCGTGGTATCATTAAAAACCTTTGACTTAAATTTGGTTTTAAAACTCAAATCAACGTTGAAATTTGCTTGTTTTAAAATCTTATTTACCTCATTTTCTACTTTCAACTCATTGAATTCTAAATTTACCAAAGGCACCAAAACTACCTTTTGAAATTTCTCTTGAAAAATAGAAACCTTTAACTTTGCAAGTAATTTTTCCTTATAATATGCAATCACCTGATAGTTTTTCATTGCTTTTGGCAATTCTAAACTGAATAGAGTGTCATTGATTTGTTTTGATAAAAGTTCTTTATCTTCAATTTTAAATTTGAGTTGATTTTTTATGACTTTGCCTTTTTCTTTTATTACAAAATCTACAAAGTCAGTTTCTTTTTTCCCTATGGATTTATGAGCGTAATAGCATTTTTCAGCTAAATCATTTTTAAAGGAAAGGTATTTTGAATTTTCAATACCATGATAAGAATCAAAACCAAACTTTTGTTTTGGATTAGAAGTAAAGTAATGATTTGATTGCCCAATAAAATTTTGCGCTTGCAATTGAAAAATGCAAACACAAAAAAATATGATATGTAAAACCTTTATTTTCATTTGGAACAAAAAGAAAAGGTGCATCTAATAGACACACCTTTCACATATTTAAAGTTAAAGCTTATGCTTTTTTATTATCAACTTCAACAGCTGCTAAATCGTCTGATTTGTATTCTCCTGAATCCAATTTAGACTTCAATTTTTTGAAAGTGTCAATGGTGTAATTTACATCGTCCAAAGTATGTGCTGCAGTTGGAATGATACGCAACATAATCACATCCTTAGGTACTACAGGATAAATTACGATAGAACAGAAAATATTGTAATTCTCTCTCAAATCGAAAGTCAAGTTTGTAGCTTCAGCCAAAGAACCCTTCATGAATACTGGAGTTACAGGAGAATTTGTTGCACCGATATCAAAACCTGCATTTTTAAATCCATCTTGTAATGCATTTGTGATTTCCCACAATTTATTTTTCAATTCAGGCTTAGTTTTTAATAACTCCAAACGTTTTCTTGCTCCAATTGTAATTGTAATTGGCAATGCTTTTGCAAACATTTGAGATCGCATGTTGTAACGTAAAAACTCAATGATACTTTCTTCAGCACAAATAAATCCACCAATAGACGACATTGATTTTGCGAATGTTCCGAATAAAATATCAATTTCACCTTGAACACCTTGCGCCTCACCAGCACCTTGACCAGTTTCACCTAAAGTTCCAAATCCGTGTGCATCATCAACAAATAAACGGAAATTATATTTACCAGATTTTCTGAAGTCAACAATTTCTTTTAATTTTCCTTGATCACCAGCCATTCCGAAAACTCCTTCAGTAATAACCATGATACCACCACCAGTTTTTTCACATAAAGCTGTAGCATTTTTCATTTGCTTATCAAAGCTTTCCATGTCATTATGTTGGAATACAAAACGTTTTCCTGTATGCAAACGCATACCGTCTAAGATACAAGCGTGAGATTCGCTATCGTAAACAATTACGTCATTTCTATCAACCAAACTATCAATTGCAGAAACCATTCCTTGGTAACCAAAGTTCAACAAGATACAATCTTCTTTACCCATGAAATCAGCCAATTCATTCTCTAATTTCTCGTGCTCGCTTGTTTGACCTGTCATCATTCTAGCTCCCATTGGGTAAGCTAAACCATATTGCTCAGCAGCTTTAGCATCAGCTTCACGTACTTCAGGGTGATTTGCTAATCCTAAGTAATTATTTAAAGACCAAACTAAACACTCTTTCCCACGGAAAATCATTTTGTTACCTAATTCACCTTCTAATTTTGGGAAAGTAAAATATCCGTGAACACCTTTTGAATACTGTCCAATTGGACCTCTATTTTTTCTGATTTTGTCAAAAATATCTTGAGCCATAGTCTTAAATAATTATAAATTGTTTCTGTAATTTCGGCAAATTTACAAAAAAATAGCGAGATTTTAAAATCTTTTTTCAACTTTCAAATGTATAAAACTCAAAGTGAACAGTTTAAAACAGCAATTTTCAATATCTAAATTGCATTTTTTTTTCAATGCGATATTTTTTCAATAATTTTAATTAGTTTTGAAATCCAATGGATAAACCAAAAAGAATAATGTTTCTTGATTTAATGCGTGTTTTTGCATTATTCATGATGATTCAAGGTCATACAACTTATGACTTTTTGGATTTGTCTGTGCGTGAAGGACATAGTAGCGGAATCAAAATTTGGACTAGCTTACGCGGGTATACTGCACCATTTTTCATGATGGTTTCAGGCGCAGTTTTTACCTTTTTGATGTTGTCTCAAGAACGGCCTGATGGAAGTAACCCTCGTGTAAAAGCTGGCCTACACCGTATTGTAACACTTTTATTTTGGGGATACATGTTGAACTTTCCAATTTACATTATTTGGAAAATTTTCACTAAAGAAGGCCTAAAACAAATACAAGAGGTCGGAATTTTTGAAACATTATTTACTATTCTTTGGATTTCTTTAGCTCTATTTTTCTGGAAAGCCTTAACAAGTGAAAAAGACGCAAAAAGACAAAAATTAATTAAAAAAATATTCCGTGAAGGAGCATTAAAACATGCGCGCTACAGAGAAGCTTTATTTAATAAAAAGTTTTTCCAACAACAAGAATTGAAAAATAGAATTTTAACTTCTTTCTTTTATGGTTTTCTAATCAGTATACCCTATTTAATAATTTCAAATCTTTTAACATTAGAAGAGAAACAAAGAGCTTTACGAGTAGATGTACTTCAAATAATTGCCGTTGGTTTGTTGTCAATCATGTTTATTTATTTCATTTCACGACATAAAAAATGGCTTATTGCATCTTTTGCTTTCATTATCATTTTGGTAACTGTTTCGGCTTATCCTTTGATTCATAACATAGATTTATCTAATTTGCCAATCTTCATGGCGCCGTATTTAAATAACTTTGATACAAAATCTATGTTTCCACTTACCCCTTGGATTTCCTATATCTTTGCAGGTTGTTTGATGGGTGTTTGGTTGTCACACGAAGTTAAAAATGTAAAGTTCGAAAAATTAATTGGTTTCAAACTGGCAGCTTTAGGTTTAGGTTTTTACTTCTTGTCCGAATTAGGTGATAAATTTGAAAGATTTTACTACGGAAGAAGTTATTTTTGGCACGATAGTCCAAATTTAATTTATCATCGCGTAGGAGTTGTTTTGTGTGTTGGTGCAATTATGGCTTTTTTAAGTCTTCTAATAAAAGATTTGCCGAAGTTTATGAAACAGATGAGCAGAAATACTTTATGGCTTTACGTTGGACATTTGATTCTAATTTACCAGGTGGTAAAACCTATAATTGGAGGTCAAACACGTTTTTCGGTGCCAATGACAATGGTTTGCGTCGCATTAATGTTTGTATTGATGTATTTTCAAACACAAATCATCATCTTTATTCAGAAAAAAGGTGGGTATATTCCCTTTTTGAAGGGATTGTTCATTAGAAAGAAAATTGCTGAAATAGAAAAATGATTCTAAGCCTTATTAAGTTTCGAAGCAATTTCACTTAATTCTTCTTGCGTTAAAATAAGCTTCTCCTTTGCGAAATTCATGTCGTTTAAGGAATTCATTGGCATCAAATGAATATGCGCATGAGGCACTTCTAATCCAATCACAGTAACACCTACTTTCTTACAAGGAAATACTTGTTTAATTTTTCGAGCCACTTCTTTTGAAAAAATGATCATTTCCGCCAATAAATCATCTTCCAAATCAAAAATATAATCTACTTCAATTTTAGGTATAACTAAAACATGACCTCTGGTAAGGGGTTGTATATCCAAAAAAGCCAAAAATTCTTCGTTCTCAGCTACTTTATGACAAGGAATTTCCCCAGCAATAATTTTAGAAAATATCGTACTCATTAACGAGAAATTTCAAGTATTTCAAATTTCACAACACCATTAGGAGTTTGAACATCTGCCAAATCACTAACCTTCTTACCCAAAAGTCCTTTACCTATTGGTGAATCAATTGAAATTTTCTTTGCTTTTAGATCAGCTTCATTTTCAGCAACCAGAGTATATTCCATCTCCATATTGTTTGCGATATTTTTAATTTTGACACGTGATAAAATAAAAACCTTAGAATTATCTATCGTTGATTCATCGATTACCCTTGCATTTGCCAATATAGCTTCTAACTTCGAAATTTTCATTTCCAACAGACCTTGCGCCTCTTTCGCTGCATCATATTCTGCATTTTCAGATAAATCTCCTTTATCACGCGCTTCAGCAATTTGATCAGAAATTGAATGCCTTTGAACCGTTTTCATATCATGTAGTTCTTCTCTTAATTTGCGTAATCCATCTTCTGTATAATAAGTAATTTGTGCCATTGTTGTTTGGTTTAAGTAAAACAAAAAACAAGAGAGCCAAATTGACCCTCTTGTTCTACAAAGTTATGAAAAAAATTTTATTTTATTGCAATAGTAATACCAGCAGTATGAATTAAACCAAATGGTCCTGTTAACTTAACAGCATACTCGATACCAAGTGGACTTTTATTTTTTCCTGATAAAACATCAACAGAAAATCCAGCAGTTGGACCAGTTAAAGCATTCGTTCTATTCTCAATACTGTAAATTCCCTTTTCGTAAACATACCCAAAACGCAAATTAAAAGCTGCTTTTGCCTTTGTCATACCATAATCAAAACCAATTCTATATTGATCACTTGAAAAAGAATTAGCCGTAAAAGCTAACATCATTGTCAATTTACTTGACTCCGAGAAAATAAAATCATAAGAACCACCGATATTTAATAAAGCTGGCATCTCAAATTGTTGAGAACGTTGCTCCAAAGTTGCAATACCTCCAGTTGAATTAACTGTTACTTGATTTGCTAAACCATCACCTTTATACTTCATTGTTGGTCCAACATTTTTCAAAGAAATACCAAATTTAATATGATCTTTTTCTCCAGTAACATAACGAATTCCAGCATCAAAAGCAACTCCACTAGCTTTAAGATTGGCAATACTTTCAGAAAGTACTTTAAAATTAATTCCCCCAGAAATTGAACTAGAGAATTTCTTCGCGTAACCTACAGAAAATACATTAACACGAGGAGTAAAAACACCTATTCCTCCTTCTGGTAAATAAACTGTAGTTGTTTGAACCTCACCAAAGTTCATGGAATTTACAGAAACACTGAATACACTACTTTCACTTATTCTTTGTGCAAGACCAGCTGAAACAAAATTAATACCAGCATTTCCAAGCCAATTAGACATGTTAAACTTAATTTGAGTTTTATCAGAATACGCTAAACCTGCAATATTTAAATAACTAGCCTCTAATCCATTAACATTTGCAAATCCAGCATCAGCGCTACCGCCACTTCTTGCCCAAGGATTTACCATCAATTGTGACGCTCCAGCCGAACCAACTCTATCTTCATTTCCGGCGATTGCTTGGGATGCTAAAGTTAACATCCCTACAACCATAATATTTTTGATTATCATTTTCATAATTTATCATTAATGAAATTAAATATTCTCTAAATCTATTTGTCTAACTCCTCCAAAGAATTTCAATATTCTTTCTCCAACATCTGGAACATCAACATGGATCAAATAAACACCTGATGCAATCGGTATACCTTTATTATTCTTCATATCCCAATCAATAGAAGTAACTGGACTATCTTTCTTATATGTACGAATTAATTTTCCACTAATATTGTATATTTTAATTGTACATTGATCAGGTAAATTCGTTATTTTCACACGTGTATCAAGCCTACTTCTTTCATACTCAGAAAATGCGTAATATGGATTTGGTACAACATTGATTAAATCTAATGCCTCTTCCAATTTACTTGCTGAATTCAATTCTGTAGAAACTCCATTCATTGACCATGAGTACATTGGTTTTGTACCATTAGCACCATTAGCGTCAAAATCGTTGTACTCTTTGTTAATACGAACTCTAATTTTAACTTCAGTTGACAAATGCACCTGACCTTGAGTAAGTTTAGGATAAGCAACCCATGCTAAATTCATATACACATCACCAAGTACTGTATTTGTATTTTGTGCAAATTTATCGTAAATCCAATTGTTTACACCATCGTAATATGGGCAAATTTTATCAGGATTGGTTTCACCATTGATATTGTATCCGAAAACATAAATTGGCTGCTGACCTCCAAATAATGGTTCACCTAAGTTATTGTATTCTCTAGAAGTAGGGTTCCAAATCATATCGGAACCATTTTCACCTCCAAGGAAAGAGTTTTCACCAAAAGCCATGTGAAGACGCATACCTGTTTCCACATCAATAGCATAACCTGGGAACCAACCCATTCCAAAAGTACCATCATTTAAAGGTTTACCATCTTTCCCTACACTTGATGAAGCTCTTAATTTTCCAGCTTCAACAGAACCGATATTTAAACCAGCATTACTTCCAAGTTCTATAACAGCACATCTTGTCCATTTCGATTGATCAGGAGTAATAACAATATCTACACTTGGAGCTCGAGAAATACTACCTCTAACACGCGTGTTTCCAAAACTAAATCCTGTTGGATACGCCAAAGGCATAAAATCAAGAGGAATAGCAGAAGATCTGTATCTTACTAATGAATAAGGTGCAATACCACCACCTAATAACTTAGCATAACTTTTCTCTGGATCTCTTCCTACTTCATCATTGTAAAAACATGGATTAGTATTTGGGTCTTCAGGTAAACAATCAGCATCAGTTGAGGCGTATTCACCAGCCATAATCCAGTTGGTATTATAGAATGCATCATTATCAGTAATAAAAGACATCCATGGTTTCGAAGAATCTGCAAATTCAATTGTTGCTTCAATTGGGTCTGTATATCTAGTATATTGCGGACCACTTGCACCAGGATAATAGTACTGATCTTGAGTGATTTGCACCGAAATACCCCACTCTGGTATAATCTGCTCATTGGAGTTGTTTATTGTTAAATCAGATGTTACTGATCCAAGCAAAGTTCCTCCTTTTTTATCATATCGGTTAATAATCCATGCTGCAGTATCAGCACCACCTTCTGTTTTACCATTTCCGTTTTCTAAATTATCTCCTAAACCAGCAACATCGTCGTAAATAAATTTACATTCAAAATAACCATTAACCAAATTTAATGGGTCAACCACTTTAACGTTAAGAGGTCCTTTACCTTCTTGATAAGTTGGATTATCCATTTTACCATTAGCTAAGATGAAATCAATTGAAGCTTGAGTTAAGTCAACAGCTCTGTTTCCATTTCCAATTCCATCTTCACGTGTAATCTGTGGAGAAGATCCATATGGTAAATTAAAACTAGTTCCACCAGCCTCTGGCATAGGATTATGAGGGATAGCTGGAATTGCAATCAAACTTCCACCATCATAATTATTTCTAGAAGAAACATATGGACGTTTTTGGCCATCTAACTGTGTTGGATCGTTAGGATTATACGTTTTGTAATTATTATAAGCATAAGCAATAGCTACATAGTAATATGTTCTATGATTTACCAATCTTCTATCACCTTGCGCAAATTGATCTTCGGTAATGCTAAAAGTATGTCTAATACCTTTATTTTCACCATCTACTTTTTCTTCCGGAACGGAGAAACCAAGATTTTCATCAAACTCGAAATTAATCAATTTGGCAACATCATTTTTGATATCACACTGTGCAACAAGTCTTGCTTTCGTAGGATCACCAATATCAGAACCAGAAGCTTCATCATTAACCAATTGGAAAATTTGATATCCTTCGAATTTATACATTTTGTCGATTGTACCAGTTGCTGGGTCAGGAATGTTAAAATCTTCCTCAGCATAATCTTCATTTTGTACTTTATTATTGTTAGAACCTTTAGGGTTTTCCAACATCAAAATTAACTCATTTTCCATCTCTTGGATAGTCAATTTTGGAGCTTGTGGTGGATCGAAAATCTTGAAGCAATTATCAAATAACGCTTGAGCTTTTGTATCTGCACGTTTTAAGGCTCTAACTGAAGCATACAAATCACCATCATAACTTCTTGCGTAAACAACTCCTACAGTAATATTATTTACTGCACCAGGTCTCAAGGTAAAAGGTCCAGCTGCTTGAACAAAACGTCTATCCCCAACTGGGTTAGCATTTGTTTGCTCTGACCAAATAAAACCAGGATCAATTCCCGCTGTACCCCAATTCAATGAATCAGAATCATCAGGGAAACAATATCTTGTAGGAATATTGGTGTTACCAGAACTTCCTGCAAAACCAGTTCCACCAAAAGTTACTTGGTCACCGAATCTCCATTTTCCTGTCATATAATTGTAATACTGAGCAGCTGTTGATGGATCTGATTGACTTCCAGCTGCACCTGCTGTAAAGTAATTAAATCCTTTCATTCCGAATCGCTCATTATCTATGATGTTATCACCATAACCGATACCTAAACCACCGTAAACAATTCCTTTTTGATTAATTGCATCAGCAACAGTAGGAATAAAGAAAGTTGAATCATTACCGTTAACATCTTGTAACATTCTTGGTCCAGGGTTATCAATTCCATCCGCGTCCTGATATGGTCCTTCAAAAAAATCGATCCCAATTGCTGGAGGATTTTCTTCATAACCAGGTCTACCTGACTGCCCTGCATCAAAATTATCACCATTTAAACAATATCCCAAACCTCTAGAAACATCACAACCAACATAATCATCGTCATATCCACCTAAATCAGTATCAACCCATTGTGCAAAATAAGTATCTTGCAATGTTTGAGTACCTCTATTAATCATTTCATAGTTATAGAAAGTCATTCTGTTAACTTCATCATCCGTAGCGAACGCAAAAGCTTGAGCTCTAATCTCCATACCAATTGGATCACCATTAGTTTCTGTATGGATATTACCTTTGTCATTAAATACCCACCAATGCGTTTCATCACCAAATAAAGAAATACGTCTATCAGCTCCACAAGTAATATCATCTCTAGATAAAATATCATCATACCAAGGATGATCACCCATCAAAGGATCATAGATACCATTTTCATCTCTATCATAAAATGGTGCTAAATAAAAATCTTGATTTAAAGTAATATCACCATGTGCTGGCCAGTTATAAATTCTATTCATAACTTCAGAATTAGGCTGCTCAACACCATCACATCCTTGACAATCAAACCACACATTGAAAGCAATTACCTCTGCTTTTCTCATTGTGTAAAATTTATCATATGCCAAACATTGATCAGAAGTAATGTTTGCATCACCAGATTCTCTTTTTACATCATCACCAACTGGATTCAAAGGATTATAATTTCCAGAACCTAAAGTAACAGTTAAAGGACCAGTCCAAAAATCAAATCCTTCGCGAAACATTTGCGCAGCTAATTTTAATTGACCATTAACATCGGTACCTCCCATCCATAAAGCACCAGAATAAATAGCAGTCAAACCACTACCCTTCGGCACTTCATAAGCAGCCACATTGTTTGATAAATCTCTAAATAGAACTCCACCAGCCATCAAAAAAGCTTTGACGTCATTGAATTCCATATTTAGTTTTGCTGTAGAAGGCGCACAACCAGATTTGTTTACACTCACAGGGTCTTTTCCTTTCTGAGGTAAATTACTACCTGGCGTATAATATGCCATGGCGCTATTAGCAAATGATACACATGCTAATAAGTAAACTATTTTTACTAACTTTTTCATCTCTTTATATTTTACAAATTAGAAATCAAATTTAACACCTAATCTAATTGTTCTTGGTACACTTATATTAAAAGCATTTTGAATTTTCATAGTATAAAAATCTCTAAACGCTTGCTCATCTAACTGATTTTGGATAGACGCTTGGAATTGTGCAGCAGCTAAATAACCATCATCATTCCAGTTACCTGTCGCACGATAAACTCCTAAAACATTAAATTGATTTAACAAGTTAGTTACTCGCAAATAAACATTCAAAAAAGTTGCTTTCTTTTTATTGTCATCTTTACCGAATTCAATATTGAACGTTTTATCCAATTGAAGATCCAATCTATATTGCCAAGGTAAACGAGAACCATTTGTTGTACCAGTTAAACCAGCACCACCAATTCCAGCAGCTTCATTTGTAATGTTATTTTGTCTAGAATATGGAGAACCTGAATAAATATTTGAAACAATATTAAGTCCCATGTTTTCAAATATTGCAGTTTTACCTATCATTGGACCATTATAATCTTCTCCTTCACCATATCTATAATCAGAAGTAATAGCAAAAGCATGTCTTTGATCATAATCATATGGGAAAATTGTTCTTAAATTTGGTTGATTGGCATTAATTAAGTTTGCTGCAGAAGCTGCATCAGAACCTGTTCCATCAGCAAATTGCAAGGTGTAAGCTGCAGTCATTCTGTAATTCCCTGTTCTTCTCAAATCGTAAGCAATCGTCATACCTTTTACTGTTCCAAAATCTCTGTTACCATAAGTTTTATATGTATTAGGATAAGCTTCGAAAACATTAATTAACTGCACGTTATTTCTTTGCTCACGATAAAAAGCAGAAATTTTAAGTGAAGAAGTTTTTGAAAGTACTTGTTGAAAACCTAATTCATAATCAATTGTAGTTTCTGGCTTCAAATCAGGATTATTCAAAATTGCACTTCCTCCTCTTTGAGAAATAAATTGATAATCTGTTGGATCGAATCTAAAACCTGATGTTGGTCTTTTCGTTAAGATATCATAGTGTGCAAAGAAAGATGCTTCATCTGAAATAGGAAAAGAAAAAGCTACCCTTGGCATCAAATTATACTGTGGTTTATAATCTGTAAATGCATCAGCACTAACAGTTGTTTGTGAAGGATTAACCAACCATGGAGCAATACCATTAGCTCCTTGTAAAACACGAGCATCCTCCACTTCTATACCATTTGCATTGTACCATTTATCTCCAGATCTAAAACCATTAATAGCTGATGGATTGTTAACGTCATTAACATAAACTACGTAATCATCAGCAATAACATCAGGGATATTAACCCAATTGTAGGTTCCTGGCTGATCAGCTTTCAATTTATTAACTTCGGCTGCTGTTAGTGCGTTAAACAACAAGTATTTATCTTTTAAAACTGGTTGATTGGCACTAAAAACATCTAATCTAAGTCCAACATTGAAAACGATATCATTAAAGGCAAATTTATCCATGATGTATCCAGAAACATAAATCGGCTGAAATGAACCAACGAATCTTTTATAATTTCTATTTTCATCAAATTGTGTGAAGTAATTATCAATATCCGTTTTACCTTTCACTTTATTACCAGCATGATCATAACCATAATAAGAAATATAAGAATTTCCACTGTTTAATAACTCATCAGGAGAAAACATATCAATTTGCATTAAATTAGGATCATAGGCATCAATATCCAAAAATGTTTCACCTGCTACATCATATCCTAATTTTTTTCTCAAATTATAATCGAAAAAAGTTTGATTATCAATAATTGGATTACCATATTCATCAAAAATAGCACCTTGACCACCATATTCTCCTGTACCAGATGAGTATGCATATCCACTATTCAATTGCTCATAGTCAACATACTTATACGTACCTTTTTGATAAATAGTAGCTCTTGAACTATCCAACTCTTGCGTATGGAAATTTGCTAGTTGTCTAGCTATTGTCCAGATACCAATTGGGCTATTTACATTCCAAGATCTATCATTTCTTTTTTCGAACTCAAAACCTAAAGAAAGAGAGTGGTCACCAATATTAACAGAACCTGAACCAGTTACACGAAATTGTTCTGCTTCAGACTTACCAGCACCGTTATAAGGAGTACCAATATTTGACCACATACTATAAATTGATTGAGGTATATCTCCATTTCTCAATGCATTACCTTGTTGAATTTGAAACAAATTCTCATAATGACCGAAAGCATCTCCTCTATAAATATTATAATATTGTGAGGTAACAGAAGCTAAGGCAGAATTAACCTCTGATGGCGTAAAATCAACATAAACATCTTTTGGCTTAGCATTTTGAACAAAATAATCATTTTCTCCATCTCCATTTTCATCTTGAGCAGAATATGTTCTTTCTTTAGTTGTTTTAAATGTACCTACATGTCCATAATTAAAAATATTAAAGCCATGTTTTTTATCATATGTTTCATTAAAAGACTTGGAATAATCCACCATCAAGGAATAAAAAGCACTTTTAATTTTCGAACTAGAACCTTCTTGATTGTTTGTAAATCGTTGTGTAAATCTACCATAAACCCTGTAGTCAAGTGCACTTGAAACTCCATAATTAAAGAAATTCATCAAAGAACTATTACGATCAAAAGCAGTTCCTGTATTATAGTTTAAAGACCCACCAAATGTAAGGTTAACAGATGGACCAGTATTAACATCAATTTTTCCAGATGCCGAAACAGTAGTATTTCTTGAATTCATTCTCCACTTTACTGTTTCGAAATCATCAGCTCTTAAAAAATTAGAATTATAAAAGGTACCAAATCCTGTACCAGTAGGTCTTAAAGGATTTTCTAACAAATCATTCAATACCTCTTTTTTAATTCGATAACTTCCTCCAGCTAAAGGTCTACCATCTAACTCGTCCGTAATATTACCCGATAATAAAAATCCTAATCTTGGCTTAATTTTTTTCCCTGTAGAATCTTTTTGCATCCACAATGGACCAGAAATCATTCCTTCAAATAAATTGTAACCATATTTATCCAAACCAATTACTTTACCATCATAACCATATTCATCTTTACCTTTTAAGTAAAAACCTGAAGTAACTAGCTCTGCAGACCCGAAGAACTTAGAGGAAGGACCTCTAGTTGTTACAGAAATAATACCTCCTGTTGCATCACCATAATTCGCTGGTAAACCACCCGTAATTACCGATACCTCCTCAATTGCAGATTTTGGTAAATTTGATGACCCTCGAACTTTAATACCATCTATATAGAAATAAGTACCATCTGAACGTGAACCACGCACACTAATACCTCCTCCTTCTTGAGCATTTACACCACCAACTGTTCCTGCCACACCTGCAGCAGAACGCACTGGGAGTCTAGAAATATCCTCACGGGTAATTGTTGCTCCAGAAGCTCCACCATCTTTATCAATTAACGGAACTTTATAGGCTACAACAACAACTTCTTTAATATTTTGAAGATTTGCTTTTTTCATGGTTACCTTCTCAAGGAAGGTAATTTTATCAGCAGAGATAATAACACCTGTAATTGCTGTCGCTTGATAATTCTCACCTTCATTTCTAACTTCAACATCGTAAACTCCAGGAGAAACTGAGTTAAATTGAAATTTTCCATCAAAATCAGTTGTAGCACCATTTTTAATGTTCCCACCTTGCATCAATAGGACTTTACAACCATAAATTGGTTCATTTGATTTTTCATCCCTCACCTCTCCTCTCACGGTACCTTGACCAGACTGAGAAAAACTGTAAAGAGCTGTCATAAAGACAGTTAATACTAATAAATTTAATTTTGTTAACATAAGTACAGTTTAAGTTTATACTTTTTCATTAATTAAAGCCCGTAAATATAGACAAATCATTTGTAATAAAAATAAATTGTTAATTTTTTTTAAAAAAATCTATATTAACTTACTTTAACAAAAGTACCAATTTGCTGTGATGTAACAATTATAAAAAAATATCAATTTCACAATATTTATACACGTCTAAAAAAAATATCCCTCTGACAACAGAAGGATATTTTCATTAAACCAGAAATCAAGTCTTAAAACCCAAAACCAAAGGCTATCAAAAAATAGCCATTGACCAATAATTTTTTCATCTTTTCAGCTTCAATTTTAGTTTCTATCCCTGGCTTTTTACCAAATTCCATTCGTGCATATAACCCTGGCTTACCTTTCAGCACGTCTGCACTCACTCTAAAACCAAGATTCTTTTTGGAAACTTTTCCCACATCATACGTTTCGATTATTCCTGTCGAATTTTTAAAATAAGCTTCATTTCCAACAGCAATTGCTGGCGCAAATAAAAATTCAATATTTGCATTAGTCATTGATTTAATTCTTCTTGTTTTACTCCCTGTTGAAACAGACGAAAATCTTCCTTTAAAATACGTGTAAGACCCAGAATGCAAGCCAACACCTAAAACCAAATTATTTTGCCCAACAAATGCTCCCTCCATATATCCAGTTTCATTTGAAGAATTTTGAACTTTTAAATTTAATATATCAGTTGAATCAAATGAATTTTGAGTATAGACTCTCGTTTGTAAATTTAAAGAAGCTGTTAGCCCTAAAACTGATCTGCTTTTTATTGTATAATTAGTTGAATAATCATACCCTCCGCCAGACCCAAGGCTAATCTTATGATTATTTTCTCCTTCTGTATCTTTAAAATGGAAAACACCTCTTAATTCAATATTTTTATAGGAAGGCAATTTTGCAAAAACCTCCTCATCATAACTAACTAAACCACCTGACTTCATTTGTTTTGTTAAATCAAGGCCGATGTTTCCAGAAAATGTAGCAAACTTACCCAGTGTAAATCTTGCTGCGGCACCGTAAAAAACACCTCCTGAATTTTTACCCTGAACATCTAGTCCAGCAAAAGCCCCAACATTCCAAATATTCCTATATGGATCATCATAAGCGGGTGTGATAGTAACTTGCTCTTGCGCTCTAACGTAACTTTTAAAAGTAAAAGCAAGGGCAAAAATTAAGATTAAATTCTTTTTCATGACATGAGTTTTAAAGTCACAAAATAAATTAAAGAGGAATAATCACACAATAGTGCATATGACTTATTTTTACAAAAAAAGGCAACCCAATCGGATTGCCTTTCAAAAAATTTATTTTTTTTAATTAAGCTAAAGCGAATCTTAAGAAAGAAGTTACTGTTAAACCTTTTTCAGAAGAATCTAAAAATTGCTCAACTGTAACTTTATTATCTCTAACAAATTGTTGACTTAACAAAGTATTTTCTTGGAAAAATTTATTTAATCTACCTTGAGAAATTTTCTCAGCCATATCAGCTGGCTTACCTTCTTGGATAGCTAATTCTTTCCCTATTTCAAGTTCTCTTTCGATTGTTCTTGCATCAACACCTTCTTTGTTCAAAGCGATAGGATTCATCGCAGCAATTTGCATAGCTACTTGTTTCCCAGCATCCTCAGCAACTCCAGAAGCAGAGTTTAATGCTACCAATGTAGCTAATCTGTTTCCTGGGTGGTTGTAAGCAGCAACTTTCGCAGCTTTAACTGTTGCAAAAGCAGATAAATCTAATTTTTCACCAATAACACCAATTTGTTCTGTTAATTTTTCATCAACTGACAATCTTGAGTCGTAAGGTAAAGCTTTCAATTCTTCAGCAGAAGCTGGCATATTTGCCAAAGCGATGTCCATTAAAGATTGAACAAAATCACGGAAAGAATCATTTTTAGCAACGAAATCTGTTTCACAGTTTAATGTTAAGATAACACCTTCTGATCCGTCTTCTGAAGCTTGAGCAAAAATTACTCCTTCTTTCGCTTCGTTTTCACCTCTTTTAGCAGCGATTTTTTGTCCTTTTTTACGTAAAATATCGATAGCTACTTCGAAATCTCCGTTTGATTCAACTAATGCATTTTTGCAGTCCATCATTCCTGCACCAGTTTGTTGACGTAATTTATTTACATCTGAAGCTGTAATTGCCATTTTTTTATAGATTTTTTGGATTTTCAGATGAAAGACAAAAGACTAGTATTCACCAGTCTCTTATCCTTTTCTTTTAATCTTTGTTTATTAATCGTTTGATTGTTCTGTTTCAGTTGCAACTGTTTCAGCAGCTACTTCTTCTTTCACAGCATCTTTATCTTTGCTGTTTTTTCTATCTTCCAAACCAACTTTGATAGCTCCACAAATCTGATCTAAAATAATAGCGATAGATTTTGTAGCATCATCATTTGCAGGAATTGGGAAATCAACTAAACGTGGATTAGTATTCGTATCTACGATTGCGAAGATTGGAATGTTTAATCTTTTAGCTTCATTCAAAGCAATATGCTCTTTTAAGATATCAACTAAGAAAATCGCAGATGGTTGACGAGTCATATCAACGATTGATCCAAAGTTTTTCTCTAATTTTTCTCTTTGACGAGTTTTGAATAAACGCTCTCTTTTAGAAAGTGTTTCCCATGTACCGTCAGTCTTCATCTTATCGATAGAAGCCATTTTACGAATCGATTTACGAGTCGTTTGGAAGTTAGTTAACATACCACCTGTCCAACGTTCTGTAACGAAAGGCATATTTACTGTCTTTACTCTTTCAGAAACGATTTCTTTTGCTTGTTTTTTTGTAGCAACAAACAATACTTTTTTTCCAGATTTCGCAATTTGCGTCATCGCAGCACAAGCTTGATCTAAGTGAGCAATTGTCTTATTAAGGTCAATTACGTGGATACCTTTTTTCTCACCAAAGATATACGGAGCCATAGCTGGATTCCACTTTCTTTTTTGATGTCCAAAATGAACACCTGCGTCTAATAATTCTTGAAAAGTTAATTTTGACATTTTTTTCTTTTTTAAAATTGTTTACATTCTTTAAGTAGTCAGAATCTGAGGGTCCGTCAACAGACGGAAATTACTCAAAACCTTGGATACTAAACAAAGTTGCTTCGCAATGAAGCGAAAAATTTTCTTAACGTTTAGAGAACTGAAATTTCTTACGAGCTTTCGGTTGTCCTGGTTTTTTACGTTCTACCATTCTTGGATCACGAGTCATCAATCCTTCAGCTTTCAAAGCTGGTTTCATCTCTTCAGAAACTTTTACTAAAGCTCTAGAGATTCCTAAACGAATTGCTTCTGCTTGTCCGTTGATTCCACCACCCATTACGTTAACTTTAACATCGTACTGTCCAACAGTTTCAGTTAAGTTAAATGGTTGTTGAATTTTAGACTGCAACATAGCAACTGGAAAAAACTCTTTGTAATCCTTATTGTTTACAGTTACAGCTCCTGAACCTTTTTGAAGGTAAACACGAGCAACTGAAGTTTTTCTTCTTCCTAATGTGTTGATAATTTCCATACTATTTGAATGAGTCAAGGTTCATAACTACTGGCTTTTGAGCCTCTTGTTTGTGTTCTGTTCCAACATAAACTTTTAAGTTCGTAAATAAATGACGACCTAAAGTGTTTTTTGGCAACATTCCTTTCACCGCTTTTTCAATCAAACGTTGAGGATGTTTTTGTAAAATCTCTTGAGCAGTCAACGATTTTTGACCACCTGGGTAGCCAGTGTAACGAATGTACTCTTTGTTTACTAATTTAGTTCCTGAGAAAGAAACTTTTTCTGCATTGATAATAATTACATTATCTCCGCAGTCTGCATGAGGCGTGTAGTTTACTTTGTGTTTACCACGAATTAACTTCGCCACCTTGCTCGCTAAACGACCAACTGTTTGGCCTTCAGCATCTACTAACAACCACTTCTTTCCAGAGTTTTCTTTGTTAGCAGAAACGGTTTTGTAACTTAATGTATCCACTTTTTTATTTATTAAATAAGACAATTCCCCTAATTTGGGGGTGCAAAGATATGAAATATATTTTTATAAACAAATGTTTATTGAAAAAGATTGTTGTAGATTATAAGGAATAATATTTTTATAAATAGCGGAAGGGGCAAAAGATGTTTTGCCCCTCCTTACCGAATAAAAATATTTTTGTTGAAATGAAATCTCTATACCTTCTTAAATTTATTGATTGCATTCACCGTAAAATCAGAAAGTACTAACTTCCCGGACATTCCAGCTCTTTCCGCCAATAATTCATCCCAGTTTTCAGTACCTTGCCAAAATATCGATTTCAACATGGACATCGCTTCAGGATTTGAATTCGCTAAAGTATTTGCTAACTTTTTGATTTCAGCATCCATCTCTTCAACCGTGTCAAAAACCTCAGCATACAATCCTTTTTTCTTTGCCCAATCTGCAGATTGCCATTCTGTTGCGTTGATTGCCAATTGACTCATTGCTGAAGTACCAATTTTACGTTCTACTGCAGGCCCAACAACAAATGGTCCGATTCCCACTGCTAATTCTGACAGTTTTACATCTGCATGAATTGTTGCAAAACAGTAATCAACTGCTGAAGCCATTCCTACTCCGCCACCTACAGCTTTTCCCTGCACGCGACCAATAATTAATTTTGGACACTTGCGAGCAGCATTAATCACATTGGCAAAACCTGAAAAGAATTTTTTTCCTGTTTCAAAATCTTTGATTGAAATTAACTCATCAAAACTTGCACCAGCACAAAAAGCTTTTTCACCAGCGGACGTCAAAACGATAACTTTCACAGTTTCATCTTTTCCTAATTCGCTAATTGTATCAGCTAACTTTTGTAAAATTTTTCCTGGCAAGGAGTTACTCATTGGATGCGCAAATTCGATTGTTGCAATTCCTTTTTCATCAATTTGATGATTTACATGACCTTGATTGATAACTTCAGACATTTATTAATGGATTTTTCGATTGTTAGATTATTGGATTGTTAGATTAACTTCGTTGCTGCTTTCAGCGGTTTTCGACTATTAGAAAACCAAATTCTATATTACAGAAAAGAATTAATTTTCCTTTTTATAATTTGGGTTATAAGGTTTCTTAAAATTTGAATTTCCACTTGTTTTATCAAATGGTTTCTTTTCGAATGGCTTTTTTTCAAATACTTTTTTCTCAGGACGATTTTCTTTTGGAGAAGCGATTTTTACGTCTAATTTTCTTCCATTTACATCCATCCCATTTAAGGCTTGAATTGCATTTATTGCTTCGTCGGCGTTTTCCATTTCGACATATCCAAAACCTTTTGAACGTTTGGTTTTTTGATCAAAAACAACATGTGCGAGGTGTACTTTACCGAAGGAAGAAAATGTTGCTGATAAATCCTCTGAGGAAATATCCCAATCTAAATTAGCAATAAAAATATTTGTCATTTGAGTTGTTTCTTAAAGTAGTCAAGGAACAAATGTAAATAAAATATTTGTTTTCAATACAAATCAAATTACAAAAAACAATAATTTTTGACTAACGGCGAAAAAAAAGCTATAAACCTGAGTTCTGTTATTCAAACAAAGTCAAAATTTATTTTTCTTTTTGACTACAAGGCATATTTTAAAAGGGATTACATAAAGTGAGAATTCATCTTGTGGGCTTTCTCTTAAAAATATAAAGAGATAAACGGAAAGAGAAAATTAGACTTAAAACACTATTTTCACCTTAAAACAATAATCTACTTCCCTTTTTATCATCGAAATATCTCGATATTCCGTTTCAAAAAATGTCGTATCTTAATATTTTAAGGAGTTTTGACAAAGTTTTAATAATCGAATTCAGGTTTCAAATTAAAAAACTTTGTACTTTTGTTCGAAAAATTATTGAAATGCGTCTGATTTTAGCAACACTTTTTAGCCTGTTTCTTCATGTTTCTTTTTCACAAGAGGAAACTTCTGTTTTATTTATTGGGAATAGTTTCACCTTTATGAATGAAATGCCAAAAATGTTTAAGCAAATTGCCGAGTCCAAAAATAAAAATGTACACGTGGATTATGTTGTGGAAGGTGGAAAAGATTTTCAATACCATTCCTTGCAAACAAAAACTTATGAAGCAATCAAATCTCGCAAGTGGGATTATGTGATTTTACAAGGACACAGCAATGAATTAACGCATCCTGTTTCTGTTGTAGATAAAAATTCTTTACCATTTGCAAAACAAATCATTGATTCTATAAAAAAGAATAATTCCTGTACACAAGTTTCTTTATATATGACATGGGGATATAAAAATGGAAATCCAAAATGGTCGGCAATTGCAACCTACGATTCGATGCAATACCGTATTAAAACTCAGTATTTGCGCTTTGCAGATTTATTAGATACACGCGTTTCACCGGTAGGAGAAGTTTGGAAAACGATTCGAACAAACTATCCTGGAATCAATTTATATGATCCTGATTTATTTCACCCAAGTTATGTTGGTTCTTATTTGTCTGCTTGCACGCACTTTGCAACAATTTTTGGTGAAAGCCCTGTTAATAACACCGCTCCAATTTTAGTGGAAGAAGGAGTGAGACAAATAATTGAAATGAATGCAGCTCAAGTTGTACTTAACAATCTTGCTCAATGGCGTTATGTACCTAAAAAACAATTGAGTTCAGGTTTTGATTTAAACTTACAGAATGACTTTTTACAACTTCAAAATACAGCAAAAGATTACACTTGGATTTCGTGGGATTTTGGCGATGGAAATACTACAGCTGAGGAAAATCCAAATCATTGTTATTCAGAAAAAGGTTTATTTACAGTGACACAAACCATTTCAAATGCTTGTAAAGAAATAAAATTGATGAAACAAATTGTTATTGAATAATTATCAATTTTTGATTTGCAACCAAATTTGAATTTTCACTTTTCATCTGAATAACATAAGCCCCCGATTTTAAATCAGAAATATCTATTTTTTCATTGGTAAAAGTGTTTGTCTGAAATACTAAATCACCAAAGAAAGAATAAATTTTCAAGCTCAATTCTTCCATTTTTTCATATTGAATGACAATTTCATTTTTGGCAGGATTTGGTATAACTTTTAAATTAGCTTCTTTTTCGCTTTCTTCAAAACCTAAGGAACCATTTAAATTGTGTTCCAAATGATACAATCCACCTAAATCTCCTCCGACAAATAAATCTAAATTCCCATCGCTATCAATATCGTTTACATAACAGGAACTGAATAATTCAACATCGATTCCTTTGTAAGCTGCGGAAATCAAGTTAAATGTATCTCCTTGGTTTAGATTTCCTTCAATATCATCGTAAAAACGCAATTTTCCGTCAAACCCGCCTAATAATAAGCGAATCGTATCTTGATATTTAAAAAAATGAGGAGCAGTGTATCCATCTGGACTTAAAGTCGCCAAATCGATTCCTCCAAGCGTGTCGTTAAACAATTCAAAGGACGGACTAGTTGCACTTCCAATATTTTGATAATATTTGATTTCCCCAGTTTTGTTTCCTAATAGTAAATCCAATAATCCATCTTCATTTAAATCAAACAATTGAGGAAAAGCATAATAATCAGTTGAAATTGGATTTCCAAAATTATCGGCATAAGATAAAACTGGTGAAGCAAAATTCATCGGATTGCTCGCTCCAGCAATATTTTCCTTAAAAATTAATGTCCCATTTTCCAAACCTAAAAACAAGTCTTGATCTCCGTCTGAATCAACATCTCCAAAAGCGGGAACAGTTCTGTAGCCATAATTTTCCAGTGTTAAATTTTGAAAATCAGATTCAACAAAAGTAAAAAATGGTTGGTTGTTTGTACCTGTATTTCTGTAATTGTAAATAACACTTTCCTTTAATAGTGGTTCCTTGTAACGGTAAAAATCACCAACTAATAAATCTTGCAAACCATCACCATTTTGGTCGACAAAAACAGGTATTGAACCAGTTCCAACATCAATCATTTCTTCTTGCAAAAAACTATTCGTTCGATAAGAAAAATTTGGCAATTGATTTGATCCTAAATTCTTGTAAAACAAAATACTTCTTTGATTTTCAGAAATACTTTTTGCACTCGGGCAAACGATTAAATCTTTTACACTGTCAAAATCAACATCTACATAAAACGCAGCTGGGAAAATTGAAATATCGACAGGAGTTGTGTTACTTGGAAAATTTTGATCCACACTAATCATAGCAGAATTTGAATTCGGTGTTGTTCCACCATTTACAAGCAACAAAAGATTATGTAAATTCACATCACCAATTACTAAATCTAAAACTCCCGAATCATCAACATCCAAAGCCAAAATTGTAGACCCTGCATGCCTAGTTAAATTTTCCGCTCCCTTGGTATTTAGTTCTGAAAAGTTGTCATTTTGATGCAATTGTGGATTAGGAACATTTCCAGCTCCACAAGGCAAATCAGTTGGGTTTAGAATGATTTCACTCGTGATCGCATCTTCCGTAAATTTTCCCCAGCATTGATTTTTTAATATAAAAATTAAAGAATCTGAATGCCCATACAATTCTTGACTTTGATTCTGGTGATACTCCATTCGATCGCCACCAATATTAAAGGTCAAAATGTCAATATCATTGTCAAAATCTACATCTATGTAGGCTGGAATATCGCCTGCGCTTACATATAAATTCGTATAACTTCCATCGTAATCTGAATAAATCAAATCCGTGATTAATTGCCAACTTAAACCAGAAATAGAATTCCCTGTGTTTTTATAAACTTTTACTCCACCGATTCCGTAACAAAAAATGTCGTTTTTTCCATCAAAATCATAATCTAAAAGTGCTACTCTGTTTTTCATTCCATCTGGAAAAAAAGATTTAGCATTTTTAACTTGTCGGTATTTTTGTGTGCCATTATCATTTATCTGTTCCAATAAACGAATATTATCTTTACTTCTATCGAAAATAAAAAGATCCATATCGCCATCGAAATCAAAATCAATGTCTGAAAATTGACAATAATTTAATCCTCCAGACCAAGCAAAATCAAGATTGTTTGCTCCAATTTTAACTGGGATAGAATCGTTATAGTCAAAATTAAATTGCGCCCAAATAAAGTTTGAGGAAAAAATTAAGCAACAATATATTAGAATTTTATTTTTCAAAATAATGTTTTAATTAATAACGAAAATAAAAGTAAATGGTTTACTATAAAACCAAATCAATTCCAACTGGACAATGGTCAGAGCCCATTATTTCATTTAGAATAAAGGAATCTTTAACCTTTGGTAAAAATGATTTTGATGTTAAGAAATAATCAATTCTCCAACCCACGTTCTTCTGTCTTGCTCCAGCACGGTAACTCCACCAGGAATATTTCACTACTTCTGGGTAGAAATGTCTGAATGTATCAACTAAATCTTCATTGTGAAAATTATCCATTCCATCAATTTCTTCCTGCATATAGCCTGCAGATTTATTATAATTCGGCTTCGGATTTTTTAAATCGATTGCTTTGTGCGCCACATTAAAATCGCCACAAACAACAACTGGTTTTTTTGCTTCTAATTTTTTCAAATAAATTAAAAAATCACTGTCCCATGTTTGACGGTAATCTAATCTAGCCAATTCACTTCCAGAGTTCGGCACATAAACTGTTACTAAATAAAATTGCTCATATTCAGCACAAATTACTCTTCCTTCGTTATCGTGTTCAGCAACTCCCATGTCGAAAACAACAGACAGCGGCTTAATCTTAGAAAAAATTGCTGTTCCAGAATATCCTTTGCGTTCAGCTTCATTGGCATACACATGGTATTCTTTCAAATCTTTCATCACCTCAAAAACTTGTTCGACTGTTGCCTTAGTTTCTTGCAAACACAATACGTCGGCGTTCATTAATTTTACGTCGTCGTAAAAAGTTTTTTGAGAAATTGCGCGAATTCCATTTACGTTAAAAGAGATTAATTTCATGTACAAATAATTTTAACAAAAATAAAAAATATATTCAAACCGAATTTTTAATACTAATATTTTTAGCTAAAAAAGCTCCATTTGAATTGTCAATCATTTCAAAAATATAATTATCTTCGCATCTTTAAATTAAAGACAGATATGAATTACGACATTATAGTTATTGGAAGTGGACCAGGTGGATACGTTACTGCAATCCGTGCTTCTCAATTAGGTTTGAAAACTGCGATTGTAGAAAAAGAATCTTTAGGTGGAATTTGTTTAAATTGGGGATGTATTCCTACAAAAGCATTGTTAAAAAGTGCTAATGTTTATGAATATTTGACTCATGCTGCAGATTACGGAATCACTGTTAAAGGAGGTGAGGCTGATTTTGCAAAAATAATTGAAAGAAGCCGTGGTGTTGCTAATGGAATGTCTGCTGGTATTCAGTTTTTGATGAAAAAAAATAAAATTGATGTCATCAAAGGTCATGGAACAGTTCAAGCTGGAAAAAAAGTTGAAGTAACTGCTGAAGATGGAACAAAAACTGTTTTCACTGCTGATAAAGGAATTATTTTAGCAACTGGTGCTCGTTCTCGTAAATTGCCAAATTTACCGCAAGATGGTAAAAAAATAATTGGTTACCGTGAAGCGATGAGTTTACCAAGTCAACCAAAAAAATTAGTTGTTGTTGGATCTGGAGCAATTGGAATTGAATTTGCTTATTTCTATAATGCAATTGGAACTGAAGTTACTGTTGTTGAATTTATGCCAAACATCGTTCCTGTTGAAGACGAAGAAGTATCAAAACAATTAGAGAAATCTTTGAAAAAAGCTGGAATTAACATCATGACAAATGCTTCTGTTGAATCTGTAGATACTTCAGGAAAAGGATGTGTTGTTTCTATCAAAACAGCTAAAGGAGAAGAAAAAATCGAATGTGATGTTGTATTATCCGCAGTTGGAATCGAAACGAATTTAGAAAATTTAGGCTTAGAAACAGTTGGGATTGCAACGGACAAAGGAAAAGTTTTAATAAACGAATATTACCAAACAAACATCCCTGGATATTACGCTATTGGCGATATCGTTCCAGGACCAGCTTTGGCTCACGTAGCATCTGCTGAAGGAATTATTTGTGTTGAACAAATTGCAGGACATCATCCAGAACCATTGGATTATGGAAATATCCCAGGTTGTACTTATTGCTCTCCAGAAGTTGCATCAGTTGGTTTAACTGAGAAAGCTTGTAAAGAAAAAGGATTAGATATTAAAATTGGTAAATTCCCTTTCTCTGCATCAGGAAAAGCGAGTGCTGCTGGTGCAAAAGATGGTTTCGTGAAATTGATTTTCGATGCTAAATATGGTGAATTATTAGGAGCACACATGATTGGTGCAAACGTAACAGAAATGATTGCTGAAATTGTTGCTATCCGTAAATTGGAAGTTACAGGTGAGGCTTTAATTAAAACTGTTCACCCTCACCCAACGATGTCTGAAGCAATTATGGAAGCTGCAGCCGCTGCATATGGTGAAGTAATCCACTTGTAAGATTTCAAAAATAAAAATAATGGAAACGCTTATCAGAAATGGTAGGCGTTTTTTTTTATTAGCTTTACTGCTTAAAATAACAAATTATCATGAAAAAAATTCTAGGTTTAAACTTTATCGCTCTGTCAATATTTATTTTAAGTTCATGCCATACAAGTAAAAAAGTTGTGACAGAAAACCCAAATAGCAAACCAATTGATGAAACTCCGCTGGTAGGAAATGATGCTGATGAACATGGATGTAAAAACTCAGCTGGTTACACTTGGTCTATATTGAAAAATGAATGCGTTCGTATTTTTGAGGCGGGAAGTTCATTTATTTCAGTTGATAAAAGTCAATCTCTTGGCGCATTTGTGATCATCTCTTCTGATAATAAACAAACTGAAATTTTCTTGCCAACTTCAAAAACATCACTTATACTGCAGGCTTCTTCGAAATATAATGCAACAGGCGAAAAGGTCCTTTTTGAAAACAATTCTGAAAAATTATCAATTTCACAAGGTCCAAATTCATTTCAGATACAGCAAAATGGTGTAAGTGTTTTTACTCAAATATATGCTAGTGATTACGGCCTAGGTATACAATTTAGTTCTTGGACTCCAGAAACTCCTATCGTTGGGAATGATACTGACGAATATGGATGTAAAGCTTCAGCTGGATTTAGCTGGTCTCAACTAAAAAATAGTTGTGTTAGAATTTGGGAAACAGGTAGTTCTTTTATTTCAATCAACACGAATGAAACAAGTGCCGCATATGTAATTCTTTCAGATGACTTAAAGCGCGCGGAAGTTTATGTTCCTACTCAAAAAAAATCAATACTTTTAGAAAAAGCAATCAATTCTGACAAAACAATTATTTTTGAAAATAAAACTGAAAACATTGAAATCATTCAAACTAAAACGCACTTTACAATTCGAATCAATAAAAAAGAACTTTATCAGCAGATATATTCTAAAGAACTTGGTTTGGGTGTAAAATTTTAAGAGGCAAATTATGAAAAAAATTTTAGTAGTTTTATTTATTTTAAATTCTGTAGTTGTATTCAATCAAAAATTAAACAATTTAGTTTATTCGACAAAAATTACGACCATTAGTTATTTCAATAAAAATGACTTTAAGAAGTATCGCGTTCAGCAATCTCAATCTGTAAAAAAAGACGACAAACCAGCTGAAATTTCAAAAACTGAATATGATATGTCAATTAAAGTAGTCGATAGTACCGAAACTTCATACAAATTTGAATTAATCTATTCTAATTATTTATTACCTCCAACAACGCAGGAATTTGAGAAGGAATTAATGACTTGTTTTAAGGACATCAAAATCATTTATACTACAAATGAAAATGGAGAATTTAATAAAATTGAAAATATTCCTGAAATAAAAGCAGCTACGCTTAAAATGCTGGATCTAATTAAGAAAAAATTTACTTCTAAATTAAAAACAGAGGAAGAAAAAGCACAGTTCAACTTTGCATTTTTAGGTTTTGATGCGGTGTTGAATGATGATGAAAATATTGAAAGTCTATTTATTGAAGATATTCTTTTCTTACACGGTATGTATGGAATTGAGTTGAAATTAAATGAGGATGAAGTATTTGATATTGAATTTGCTGCTTTAGGAGATGTAACTGTTAAAGGCACGGCCACTGCAACACTTAAGGACATTAATAAGGAAACAAAAGTTGCTAAATTTGTGGTTAACGAAAAAGCAAATGATGGAGAATTAAAAAATCACTTGGAAAGCATGTTTAAAAGTCTCTTTGGACATGTAAAAGAAGGAGAGTTTGATGTTAAAAAATTCCAAGTTGATTCCAAAACAAATCAAGTTTATTTCATGTTCTTAGATTCTGGATGGATGAAAAAGGTACTATCAACCACAACTCAAACGATCAATTACGAAGAGCGAAAAATTAAAAAAGTTATTTCCAAAGAATATACTTTAACGAATTAAAATCATGCAAATCGACAAAGACTATATCTCAATAAACAAAGCTTCTTGGAACAAAAGAACTGAAATTCATGTTAACTCTGAGTTTTATGATTTAGACTCCTTCAAATCTGGGAAATCATCCTTAAATTCAATAGAATTGGAATTGCTGGGAGATGTTTCTGGAAAAAAAATCTTACATCTACAGTGTCATTTTGGTCAAGATAGTCTTTCGCTTGCGAGATTAGGCGCTGAAGTCACGGGAGTTGATTTATCCGACAAAGCAATCGAAAAAGCAATTCATCTCACGCAAGAAATAGGACTAAATGCCAGCTTTATTTGCTGCGACATTTATGATTTACCTAATCATTTAGATGAACAATTTGATATCGTTTTTACAAGTTACGGTACTATTGGCTGGTTGCCTGATTTAGATCAATGGGCGGCAGTTGTATCGCGATTTTTGAAGCCTCAAGGAAAATTTGTTTTTGTGGAATTTCACCCTGTAGTTTGGATGTTTGATGATTATTTCACTAATATTGAATATTCATATTTCAAGGAAGCACCAATCGAAACTACTGAAGAAAGTTACACGGACAAAAACAGTGAAGAAAAGGAAGATTTTGTAACTTGGAACCATGGTTTAGCAGAAGTTTTTTCAGCACTTTTGAAACAAGACATCCAGATTAATACTTTCCAAGAATACGATTATTCACCTTACAATTGTTTTAAAGAAACGTTGGAATTTGAAACTAATAAGTTTAGAATTAAACATTTAGATGCTAAAATACCAATGGTTTATAGTTTAGTTGGTGAGAAAAAGTGAATTATTTTATCTCAATTATTTCTTTTTTCGTGAAAAACTTCTTTTCCACATCAAAATCAATTCGACCTAAATTCAAGCCAGCCCAACCTACTTGATTAATTAAGGTGATTTTTCCGTCTAAATTTAATTCTTGCGTTGGTTTTTCCAAAAAAGTATGTGTGTGACCACCAATAATCAAATCAATACCTTTGGTTTTTTTAGCCAAAACACGGTCTGAAACTTTATCACCAGGATGCTCATAGCCCAAATGAGACAAGCAAATAATTAAATCGCATTTTTCATCTTGCAATTTCGTCACCATATCTTGCGCTCTTTCGATTGGATTTTGGTAAACTGTTTCGCCAAATAATTTATCAGGAACAAGACCTTTTAACTCCACTCCTATTCCAAAAACTCCGATTTTGAGGTTCCCCTTTCTGAAAATTTTGTATGCTTCAGTTTGTCCGTCAATTGGAGTGTTTTTAAAATCGTAATTGGAACATAAAAAAGGGAAAGTTGCATGCTTTTTTGCATTCACAAAACCTTCCATTCCACCATCAAAATCATGATTTCCCATGGTACCAGCATCGTAACCGATTTTCGACATGACTTTCATTTCCAATTCCCCACCAAATCGGTTGAAATAAGGTGTTCCTTGAAAAATATCTCCAGCATCCAAAACTAGCACATTTTTTTCTTCCAAACGGATTTGTTGGACCATATCGAAACGCTTAGCTACTCCACCCATCCCTGGGAATTTAGCATGGTTTGATGGGAAAGGGTCAATGTTTGAATGCGTATCATTGGTATGTAAAATAGTCAAAGTCTCCTTCTTAGACAGCGCATTTTGTCCAAAAACAGATGGGCTAATTGCGACAGCTGTAGTCGTGAGAATCGTTTTTTGAATAAAATCTCTTCTTTTCATCATTCCAATATTATACGTTTTTCCTTATTATCCGATAAAACTTTTCCCTTTACTGCTTTGATGAAAAAATCACGCATTAAAATATTCGTTTGCACGACCTCTAAGTTCTTTTTAAAGAAGTTTGCGTTATCACCTCCATTCAACAAATAATCGCTCGTTAGAACCCAAAAATCAGCATTCGGCCAATCTTTTTTGTTAGCATCCAACAATTTCCCCTTTTCCAGATAAAAACCAGCCGTTGGTTGCCCTCCGTTTTTAAGTAACCATTCTTTCAATTCTGGTGCTGCTTCCGCCTTAAGTTTTACATAAACCAAATAATTATCAAATGGTAGCACTTTAAAAATATCACCTAACGTAACATCACCTTGATTAATCGTTGCACGTAAACCACCAAAATTCAATACACAAATCATATTTGGATATGAATCAGACATCGCTTGCTCCAACATTTTATCCGCAATCAAATTCCCCAAATTTCCACTTGGTTTCTCATTGATGAAATTTACTTCAGCAAAGGTGATTTTTTCGTTCATCTCTTGATCCAATTGGAGTTTGTATGGGGTGACCATAGAATCAACTGAATTATCCGATTTTACCGAATTCGAAACGGGAATAGTTTTTGCACTTATGGTTTTGTTCAATACAAAAGAGCAGGCTGTTACACCTGCTCCAATGATTAAATATATTATATTTTTCAAAAACATTATTCTACTACAAAGTTTGTTTTGACACTTCCTAATGGAGTATTAACTGAAATAATGTAAGAACCAGATTTAAATTGGTTCACATTTAATGTTTCATATTTGCTATTTAAACCTTTTTTTGCTAATACTTCTCTTCCTTGTAAATCAACAATTGTGAAATCATTGATTACTGTTCCATTCACTTGAACATAAACAACTTCACTTGAAGGGTTTGGGAAAATAGCTAAACTTTTTTCATCTATTTTTTTTGTTTCTGTACTCAAAGAACAAGCGTTAACATTATAAGTCATTGTTGCAAAGTCTATAAAACAAGCGAAATCAACACTGTCAATAAATGGATTTCTGTTTCCTTGGTTTGC
The DNA here is from genome assembly GCA_046303515.1 of Flavobacteriia bacterium. Lineage (GTDB taxonomy): Bacteria > Bacteroidota > Bacteroidia > Flavobacteriales_D > Crocinitomicaceae > M2408. The sequence continues at coordinate 61,437 of JBKCGI010000063.1, forward strand.
AAACATCAACTCGTGACGTGCAATTTCATAATTATCAGGTAAATCAGCAAAATGCCAGTTTTTCAAAAGCATTTGATCTTGACCAGAAGGTAAAACCCACGCATTTCCTGAAATACCATTGTAAGCAACACACATGTAGAACATAGCACGAGCAACATTTCCTTTTTGAGATGCTCTTGGCTCATATACCAATTGTCCATCAGCATCATTTCCTACAGTTCCTTCCAAATAATTAAAAACCACACTACCTGTTACTTCACCCATTGGCAAGTTTGAACGTGGAGTATTTGCTTGTTGTAAATTTGTTGGATATAAATTGTGTTGGTCACTATATTCAGGAAGTAAACTTGCATCAAAAGTTGGCATCCAAGAATG
>JBKCGI010000064.1:0-6742 GCA_046303515.1 Flavobacteriia bacterium
ATATTTGACTTGGTAGCGGCCACCAATGAAAAACTTCAACAAATAGTTTTAAAATCAAATAGTTTAAAATGATGAAAATAAACATTGAAAAAAGGTGCCGCATCAATTGGTGTCTTCCTTTCAGGTAACTTTTTTGCCAAACCACATATTTACTCAAAAAGAAGCCAATTGGAAAAGTACAAATGAAGGAAATAAAATAAGCTGCAATATGTGGTTTCATGGCGTAAATCCCTAAATCTAAATCCGACTTATGCAAAATGTAATGGTAGGCAATGTAGTAAACGATGAAACTAAGAATTGCATTTATCCCACCACAAACTGCATAATAATAGGTTTGCAAGGGCATTATTTTTTTGAATAAAGGATAAAAAACATCAAGTAATTTGATGATGATATTGGAGCTTTTTTCCATGGGGAACAAAAATAGAAATATTTTAGAACTCACCTTTATTTAAAAAGTATTATTTTTACGTTTTCAATTAAAGATTGACTCAAAAATGCTTTTCAAAGACGTTGTAGGACAAGAAGATTTAAAACATCATTTCATTCAAGAAATAAATGAAGATAAAATCAGTCATGCGCAATTGTTTTTGGGAAATGCTGGAAATGGAACCTTGCCTTTGGCCTTAGCTTTTATTCAGTATTTGTTTTGTGACAATCGCCAAGCAAAAGACAGCTGTGGACAATGTTCTTCTTGTTTGAAAGTCTCTGAATTGAAGCATCCTGATTTACATTTTTCCTTCCCCGTGGTTCAAACGATTAGTAAATTTAGTGATCCTATTTTACCAGATTGGAGACAAAAAATTGCTGAAAACCCTTATTTTTCCTTGAATAATTGGACAGATTACATTGACGATAAAGCGCGTAGGCCAATTATTTCAGCAGAAGAAAGTTTGGCGATAATTAAAAAACTGACTTTAAAATCCTTTGAAGGAAAATACAAAGTGATGTTGATTTGGATGGCAGAAGAAATGAATGCTACCTGTGCCAATAAATTATTAAAAATCTTAGAAGAGCCACCAGCGAAAACGTTGTTTATTCTCGTTTCTGAAAACGCTGAAAACATGTTGCAAACGATTTTATCTCGTACGCAGTTGACGCGTGTTCCAGCCATTCAAACCGAAGAATTGGCGAAAGCCTTAAGCGAAAAACATAAAATTGATTCTTCTTCTGCCTTAAGTATTGCAGCTCAAGCAGAAGGAAATATGATTGAAGCGGAAGATTTGGTGAACGTTAGCGACCAAAAAAATTTAAACCGCGAAATGTTTATCACCTTGATGCGTGTTTGTTGGAAAAAAATGCCAATTCCAATGATGGACTGGGCGGAAGATATCAGCACAATCGGTCGCGACAAACAAAAAACCTTTTTGAAATATGCCCTACACATGTTTCGTCAAAGTATGTTGCGCAACTACACCGAAAATCAATTGACCAAAACTTCGAAAGAAGAAGAAGATTTCTTAAAGAATTTCGCGCAATATATCACCGGAAAAAATATTTTCGACCTGATGGAAAACTTCAATGACGCCATTTACCATGTTGATAGAAATGCCAATCCAAAAATTTTATTTACAGAGTTGTGTTTTCGAGTGATGCGGATGTTGCATCAGAATTGAAATCACAATATTTAATCCTTGGTTTTGAATCGTTTAAATAATTTGAAAAGGATATAAAGAATCAAACCAAGATTAATAATTTGCCATAATCCAAAACCTATATAAGCAAGCAGTTCTGAACTATTCATACTTTTAAAACTATAATAATCACCTTTTCTTCCGTCAAAATGGTCCTCATAGTTTAATAAAATTAATCCCAAAAAAAGATAAATTGAAATATCTAGGATAATGAAAAAGAAAATTTTTAATATTCTCATTTTGTGATTTTGTGTTAACAAACATACCAAAAAATTCAAAATTGAAAACACTAAATTACATTCCTAAACTTAACTTTTTAATTTTTTTTATCAATTTAGTAATTGGATTCTGTTTGTTAGATTTAGGCACATTTTTTTCAAGTTTATTTTGTAACTCTTTTACTCCCTTTTTAATTTCTGTATCATATTCAATTTGAATTTCACCTAAGACAAAGAGAGCCCAATTATCTAAATCTTGCTCCGTCAATTTATTTGAATGACTGAAATAATTTATAAATTTTTGAGATTCTACAGTCACAAATTTATATGCACACAAACTAACCATTTCTGAATAAAAGCCATCTGAACCATTCATCGATTTAGAAAAAACAGTGAAATAATATTCTTGTTTAGAACTATCCTTTGAAAATAAACTATCACCAAGAGATAATATCATATTTTCATCTTTGATGTAAAACATTTTTTCATCCGAATAGATTTTCTGGAAATATTCTTCTGTTGAATAAACAATTTCTGGAACGTCTTCTTTTTTCGAAACGCTTTTTGAAATAGTTTGGACTAGTTTTTCGTCTTTTTGTGTTTCCGAGGTTTTTTTCGTCTTTGTTTGACAAGCAAAAAGCAAAATAAGAATCAGTGAAAGGAAAATTGTTTTCATGTTTAAATTTATAAATAAAATATACCAAAATAACTCACATGTAAATAACTTTCGTTACAAACTCACAACTACATCAAATCCCCAACTTCTCTTTCAAAACTGGATAAGCCGTTCGACTAATCGGGACACGCATTCCAGAACTTAAAATGGCGATGTAAGAATTTTTCTCAAAGCTTTCAATTCGGGTTAATTTCGCAATATTTAACAAGAAACTGCGGTGAATGCGAATAAATTGCTTGTCCTCGAGTACTTTTTCGTAATAAGAAAGTGTCTTCTTTTTAAGCTGATATTTTTCTCCAATGTAGATTTTTACATAGTCGTCGTAGGCTTCAATGAAGTCAACATCTTTAGTTGGAATGATTTGAATTTCGCTTCCATTTTTGATGACTATACGCGAACTTTCTTCTTCATACTTCGGTGTAAAACTCGACAAATGATTGATTTTTTCCTCCGCAGAAACGGTGTTGTTTTGTAATTTAGATATCGCCTGGTTGAAGCGCTCTTCCGAAAAAGGTTTCAATAAATAATCGATGGCATTGTTTTCAAAAGCTTTCAAAGCGTATTCGTCAAAGGCAGTTGTGAAAATTACTTTTGGATAATGTTGCAACAATTCCAACAACTCAAATCCATTTAATTTTGGCATTTGAATATCCAAAAAAATGACATCTGGTTTTAGTTCATTTATTTTTTTTACGCCATCAAAACCGTCTTCCGCTTCGGCTAAAAGTTCGATGTTTGGATGTTGCATCAAATATTCTTTGACTAGCATTCTTGCTAGTGGTTCATCATCTATTATTATTGCCTTCATTTTCTTTTTTCTTTTTGCTGACTTCAATTTTTTTGCTGACTTCGACTTCGCTCAGTCAACAAAAAAATCAATTACAATATTCTATCTTGCAGACTGAGCGAAGTCGAAGTCAAGGGATAAATATCTCTATCAAAAATTCTTTTTCCATTTTATCAATTCGAATCAAATCCGTTCTACCAAATAAGATTTTTAATTTTTGTTCAATCGATTTGATGCCATAACCTGTTCCCTTGGATGCGTTGACAGCATTTTCTTCAAAAGGATTGCTAATTGCGATTTGTAAACCATTTTCTTTTGCTGTTATTTGTATCGAAATCACCAAATCTCCTAGGTTTCCGTACAAACCGTATTTGATGGCGTTTTCAACTAATGGTTGCAACAGCTGACTAGGAATTTGTTTCTGGTAAAGTTCTGAATCGCAGTTTAAATCAATTTGCAAGCGGTGACCAAAACGCACTTTTTCGATTTCGAGATATAAGTTTAAAAACTCAATTTCTTGTTCCAATAACTCAAAATCTTGTTCGCGTTTACGAACCGAGTGACCCAGGAAATCAGACAATAACAAAATCATTCTGCGGGCTTCTTGTGGCTGAGTTCCAACTAAGGCCGAAATCGAATTTAAGGAATTAAATAAAAAATGCGGTTGAAATTGTTGTTTCAAGTTGTTGAGCTCTGATTGTAGCAAACGTTTTTCATTTTCCAAAAGGTAGTTGTGGCGCTTTTCTTCGTCCAATAAATGTTTGTCAATCCAAAATTGATTGGCAACTGAAAATAAAAACAAGAAGGACAAAATACCTCTTAAAATAAAAGAATTGGAAACGTAAATACTGTAAAAACTTTGATTTTCGTACAACAAATTCGCATAGGTATAAATGAACAGCAAATAAAATAAAGTGAAAAACAAAACGGTCCCCAAATGCACGACTGAAATTGCCGAACGAGAATGGTAAAACTTATGAATGCGATTAAGAATTACCGTGAACAAGGAATGAGACAGCAAAAAAGAAAGCGCTTCAAATGTGATTACTCCTGTGCTGAATTTGTATTTATGCAGCAGATAAGCGTACAAGATACTTAACAAGAAAAAGACGATGAGTATGACACTCATTCGTCTTTGAATTAAAAATGCTTTGAAATGGAACAAAGAAGATTTAGACATAGCTTGAAATTTCAACTCCACCAAAGAAAACATTTCCTTTTAAGATGATCATTTTACCAGAATTTTCATCGATTAAACCGACGTTTCGCTTGTCGTCAACTCCTCCAAAAACGGTTGTCAATTCTGTTTGAATTTTCCAATGGGAAGGAACAATCAATTCGATTCCACCGAAAATACAACTTATGTCCAAATTTACAGGTCCCTCAATATCGGCATGACTTAAATTGATTTGGGTGCCACCAAAAAAACTTGTTACCTTTCCACCCTCAAAGGCTTTTGAAACAATATTTTTGTTCACTCCACCAAAAAAAGCTGTCGACTCGACAAAGTCTTCACTGTTTTTAGTTTCTTCCACATTGTCTTTTATAATGGTGTATGAAGGCTTTTTTTTTTGAGAAGTCATCGCTTTAAAAAACAAGGAGATTCCAAAAATGATAATTAACACTGGCCAGATAAAACGTGTTTCAACCGTATAAGGGTAAAAATCGTTGATCATAAAAATTCCACCTACAACAATTAGCACATAACCAAACATTTTTTTGAAATTATGTTTTACTATAGACACAATTCCCATCAAAATCAAAACCATTTCCCAGGAAGTGAAAACGTGTGGAATGTTCATTCCGATTTGGTTCAATAAAATCAATACTCCAAAACCTATTACAAATAGACCTCCAAGCATTTTAGAAATAAAATTATTTTTTTCCATAACTGTGTTGCATTCAAAATGTGTTTTCATTTTACTTTGTTTTAAAATTATAGGACAAATGTATGCCGACTAGTTTCATTCTAAAACAACAAATAGGTGAGTTGTGGTTGGCGGTCGGTGAAATGAGGAGAAATGCGTTTTTTGTTTGAGGTAAAGGTACAAACTTTATAATAAAAAAGTATAGTTTTGGGGAATTCCCCTGGACACTGAGCCTGCGATGTATTGAGCTTGTCGAAATGTCGAAGTGGAGAGGGGGACAAAGGGGGAGGACTTTCAGTACATTTATTTCGAAACAAAGTAGTATTTCACTTCACCAAAGCTTTCCTTGTTCTCAGTTTCATTGTAAAAAATCTCCCTAAGTTTTAGGGTGTCTTTTTTATATTCAAATTTATATAAATTTTCAACCGATTCTCGATAAAAACCAAATTCTTCGTTTTTGTTTTTTTGAGTTACAATTTCGATTACATCGTGTTCAAAAATACCATTCATTTCTCTGAAAAAATTCCAAAGTATGATTCTGTAGAAAGGAGGATAGCCATTTATTTTCCCAAATTTGTCAACTGAAATGGATTTATTTAAAGGAGTTTTGTTTTCATCCAGTATTTTGTATTTTCCTTGTAAAATTGTTGCACTTATGAAGTAATTGATACTTTCGTCAAAAACATCTTCTTTACACGTGTTTTTTACTTTTTTAAGTTGAACTTTCAAATTGTCGTGCTTCACAATTCGTAATATCGTATCATTATTTTGAACGATAAAATCAATTTTTTTAAAGTGCTGTGAATAATTATTTCCTAATTTTTTACCATCAAAAATACTGTGCTTGTAAATTAATTGTTTGTTTTTCCAATCAAAATAGTGTAAAGTACTACTTTCTGTCTGACCGTATTCATAGTCGTAAAATCCTATCAAATTATTTTGTACATTTTTAGAATCTATGAAAACTTCATAATAAGGATGTTCTTCTTGTGTTTTATATGGTGATTTGTATTTTTTGATTGAATTTAAATATTCTATATTCACCCAAACTCCTTCAATGGAATGAACGAAATCTTCTAAGGATTGTTCGGTTTCTAGTATACCTTGTAAAGAATCTTGTAACTCAGTATTTTTATCGGAATTTGTTTCTTTTTTTGGATCTTGCTGTTGACATGAAATTAAGCAAACAAAAAGTACCGTAAAGATATTTAATCTAGATATAATTTGTTTGACTGGCATGTTCTTTATTTAGATACAAACCCCCTCGCCAATCTCCTTGCCTCCTCATCAACCGCAACAAAATCTTCGTAAACTGCCTGTTTCACAAAAGAACAATCATGCATCACTTTTCTGTTGATTTCCGCAATGTCTAAAAAACCAATTTTCTCTTCCAAAAAGGCTTGAACGGTAATTTCGTTGGCAGCGTTTAGTGCGCAAGCTGCAGTACCTTTTTTATCCATGGCTTCGTAAGCAGAATTTAAGTTCACGAAAGTTTCACGATCTGGTTTTTCGAAAGTCAAAGAAGGATAATCCATGAAATTGAAACGTGGAAAATCTGT
>JBKCGI010000065.1:0-5100 GCA_046303515.1 Flavobacteriia bacterium
CCACCTTTTTTCCATGTTTATTTTCATCATTTTAAACTACTTGATTTTAAAATTATTTGTTGAAGTTTTTCATTGGTGGCCTCTTCCAAGTCAAATATTAACAACAGGTATCATCATTATTTTCAGTTACATATCTCAAAAATATTATTCTTTTAAACATTAATTTTTGGTATTGCTGTAACTTTTTTATACTTTAACAGTCTGACTTAATAAACTACGCATTGACAAAAATTTTTACACTTCTAATTTTATTTTTTCCATTACTTGCAATTTCTCAAATTGTGAAGGGGAAAATTACTGATTCACAAGGACTTGAAATTCCATTTGCAAAGGTGAGAGTTGAAAATTCGGGTTACGGTTCTGTAGCAAATGCAGTTGGAAATTACCAAATAGAACTCAAAAAGGGAAGCTATATTTTGGTTTTTTCGGCATACGGATTTGAAAATAAGATAGATACCATTGATGTTTCAGAGGAATTTACGATGCATTCTATTGTATTAAAAGAATTAGTTCAGAAAGTTGATGAGGTTGTTGTAGTTGCACAATCGACAAAAGGACGAGGCAAGGAAATCATGAAAGAAGTGATTGACAAACGTTCTTATTTTGATGATTTACTATCTGAATTTTCTTGTGAAACTTATTGTTTTGCTTCTTTAGAAAAAGATAAAATTGACAGTTTAAAAAAGGATTCAATCATTGGAAGAGAAAAATTAAATTTGATTGAATGGAGATCTAAATCTTATTTTAAAAAACAGGCAAAATTTAGAGATGAATTTTACGCTTACAATGATTTTGCAGATCCAACACCTGAATTTGTTGGTGGTACAGCAGTAAGTTTTGGTGGAAGTGAACAAAATTTGGCTCCTCAAGGTGGAGGAATGGAAAACAATCCGTATTTATTTGTGACAAGTTTGAAGGATGCACATCTTTCTCTTTTTGACAATGCGATTGACGCGCCAAAAATTACGCAGAACCCAATTGTTTCTCCGATGTCATTTAATGCATTTTTCTATTATAATTTTTATTTGGAAAATTCATTCTTAGATAGCACCAATAATTTTGTCTTTGAAATTTCAGTTAAACCAAAATTCGACTACGAGGCACTTTTTGAAGGAACGCTCTTTATACGTGATAAATCTTGGGAACTTGTTTCTTATGATTTGGGTGTAAACCCTAAAGCGATGTTCTTTTTTAAAGATTTACGTATCATTTGTGACTACAAAAAAATTGGAGAACACATAGTTCCAGTAAGAAAAGAATTTGTCTACGATATCAAAGAAGGAAAAACAATAATTAATGGATTAATTCGCTTGTCACATGATGAATACAATTTCCAAGTGGATGATTCTAAATCAAAATTTTGGTTAGAAACTAGTGTTTTTGCCGATGATGCTTTTGATAAAGATTCAGCTTATTGGAATAAAAAACGACCTTTCACGCTTAAAGAAATTGAGAAAAATTTTATGCATGATCAAGATAGTATTATTTCTTATCATGAAAGTGAAGCATATTTGAGAAAACAAGATAGTATTCGTAACCAATTCAAATGGTGGAGTATTTTTGTGGGTACAATTGGACATGTAAATTCTTTTAAAAAATACGAGTTTTTCGTAACACCATTAACTGAACAAGTCGTACCTTTTGGTGTTGGTGGTTATCGTCATAAACTAGGAGTTTCTTACCGAAAAGAATTTAAAAATGGATGGAAATTGGCAGTTTCACCGAGTATTGATTATGGTTTTTACAACAAAGACTTAAAAGGATCCTTTGACGGTTCGGTGATGTACAACCCCCTCAATTTTTCAACTTTAGGATTTGTAATTGGTGACATGTATGACTTTGTAAGTAATAATTTGAATATTGCACAGAGTATTTTACCTGTCAGTAACCGCGTCCGCAATCAAAAATTTGAATTAAATTATAAACAAGAAATTTTAAATGGTTTATATTTTAAAACTACTTTGCACTATTCTGATCGCTCTTCCATCGAAAACATTCAAAATCCACCCTGGTTAGATTCCCTTGAGTATTTAGTTGGCGATGTACAACCATTTGAGCGATATAAAATTTGTTTGGCAACTTTTGATTTAGAATATCATTTCAAGCAAAAATATATGATTCGAAAAAATCGTAAAATTGTTTTTGGTTCTCCTTATCCAACCCTATATTTTCAGTACAAAAAAGCCATTCCTAACATGCTGGGTTCAACTGCCGATTTCGATTTTGTTGAATTTAAAGTTCAAGATGAAATTAAGTTAAATTCCTTTGGAAATGCTGATGTGAAATTTATTGCGGGAGCATTTTTACAACAAAAAGATTTAAGGTTTATTGAAAATAAATTTTTCAGACGTTCAGATCAATTTTTCTTTTCTGATCCTGCAAATACTTTACAACTGTTAGATACAGCATTAACTACCAACAAATCTTATATGCAGTTTAATTTCATTCACCATTTTAACGGTTATTTTTTAAATAAAATTTGGTTGATCAATAAATTGAAATTAGAAGAAACAATCGGAGGAGGATTTTTAACTATTCCTGATGCGAAATTTTCACAAGTTGAATTTTTTGCTGGTCTAGAAAGAAAATGTAGAATTAAAAAAACCATTTTTAAACTTGGTGTTTACGCCTGTACACAAGATAATTCTTTTGATAAAGGGAGTGTAACTTTTAAATTTGGTGTAAATTTCTACGATGCGTTTATGGATAAGTGGACTTACTAAAATAGTTTTTAATTCACAAATTTGTATTTTAGAATACACCATAATGCTCTAAAACCATCTTTCCAGCCAATTTTTTTGCCTTCTTCATAAGTTCTTCCATAATAGGAAATACCAACTTCGTAAATTCTAATTTTTGGAATCTTAGCTAATTTGGCAGTCAATTCAGGCTCAATTCCAAAACGACTTTCTCTGATTGTGATACTTTTTGCAACAGATGAACGAATCAATTTATAGCAAGTTTCCATATCAGTTAAATTCAAATTCGTCATCATATTAGAAAAACGAGTTAACATTTTATTGCCAATAGAATGCCAAAAAAACAAGATACGATGCGGGTGATGGCCAACAAATCGAGAACCATAAACAACATCTGCATTGTCTTTTAAAACAGGTTTCAATAATAAATTATATTCTTCTGGATCGTATTCCAAATCTGCGTCCTGAACAATTAAATATTCGCCACTGGCTTCTTGAATAGCACGATTTATTGCAGCGCCCTTTCCTTGATTTTTAACTTGAGAAAAAACTTGGATATTCATTTGCGGATATGCGTTTTTAAACTCCTCAATTTTTCCCAAAGTATTGTCTTTTGAGCAATCATTTACAATGATTATTTCCTTTTCAATATCATTTATTAATTCAACTTCATCAATGCGCTTTAAAATTTCTTGAATACTAGATTCTTCATTATACGCAGGAATTAAAATTGATAATTTTGAAATCATTTTGAACCATTATTTGGAGAAAAAGAACATCCTTCACAAGAAGATTTTTTTGCATAAAAATGTTTATACGCCTTATAAATCAAATAAAAAGCGGCAAGTGAAACCAATGAAAAAGCAATAATTTCTTGCATTAAGAGAATAAATTATAAACAATCAGACTCGAAAGATACGCCAAAATTCCCATATACACAAGTTGGATGATTGGCCATTTCCACGATTTTGTTTCGCGTTTTACGATTGCCAAAGTTGCCATACACTGCATTGCATAGACATAAAAAACCATCAAGGATAAACCTGAAGCAATCGTATAAACTGGTTTTCCTGCTGCGTTTTTTTCGTTTCGCATGGTTTCAATGAGTCCTTTATTATCATCTTCTTGGTGTACGCTATAAATTGTTGCCATCGAACCCACAAAAACTTCACGAGCAGCAAAGGATGTAAGTAGTGAAATTCCGATTTTCCAATCAAAACCTAATGGTTTAATTGCTGGTTCAATCGATTTTCCTAAAATTCCAATGTAAGAATTCTCTAATTTAACTGAAGCAACTTTTTCCTCGTATTTTTCAGCAGTAAAGATTTTTTTGTCAATTTTTGCAACAGCATTTTCCATTTTATTTCCAGGTCCATACGATGCTAAAGCCCACAAAATAATTGAAATTGCTAAAATAACTTTTCCTGCTTCCCATAAAAAAACTTTCCCTTTTTCGTATAGCGAAATGAAAATATTGGCCCAACGTGGCGCCTTGAAATCTGGAATTTCCAATAAAAAATAACTTTTCTCCTCTGTTTTGATGAAGATTTTCAAAATCGCTGCAATTACAAGCGCGGAAATTATTCCTAAGGCATACATTGCAAAAAGTGTCAAACCTTGTAAATTTACGAAACCGAAAAGCATTTTGTTAGGAATCACCAATGCAATTAGTAAAGTGTAAACTGGAATTCTCGCACTACAACTCATCAGTGGAGCAACCATAATGGTTATCAAGCGCTCCTTCCAATTGGGAATAGTTCTTGTTGCCATGATTCCAGGGATAGCACAAGCAGAGCTAGAAATCAAAGGGACGACACTTTTTCCATTTAAACCAAATGGTCGCATCAATTTGTCCATGATGAAAACTGCACGAGCTAAATAACCTGTTTCTTCTAAAATTCCTAAACAAAAGAAAAGCAATAATATTTGTGGTAAAAACACCAAAACTCCACCCAAACCTGGAATGATTCCACCAGCAATTAAGTCGGATAAAACTCCTTTTGGTAAAACGCTTGACGTCCAATTGGCAAAATCAACAAATGCTCCATCTATCAAATCCATTGGCAAAGAAGCGATAGAGAAAATTAACTGAAATATTAGCAATAAAAGTATTGCAAAAATCAAGTAACCAAAAACGGGATGAATAGTCAGTTTATCCCAAATACTCACTTTTGATTTTTCACTTTGTTTGGAGTTCGTAACAAAATGTTTTACCAAATTTTGAATAAATGCATATCTAATTTTTGTCTCTTCTTCTTGTTTTTGACTTTCATCAATTCCAAATAAAGAAAAATTTGGAATAATCGATTTCGAAATGACTTTTTCTCTTGGAGAAAAAATTGCTTCTTTTAATTCTTTCATTCCAAAACCAACTCGCGCATTTGTTTCTACGATTTTAATT